>CANKEA010000001.1 GCA_947480815.1 Caulobacterales bacterium
AGCGTTCGATTATGTTCTCTCCCCGCTCCAGGGTTGTGTTTGGTTTAAAAACACGCCGAAGCTGAGCCCAGCCCTGCTCATGAAGGATGTGAGGATGTAGAATACAATGGGCCGCTGCCGCTGCGGCTAGTGCAGGGAAAGTCGGCCTGGGCTGCCACCAAAGTCGGCGTCCCCCGCACGATGTTCAAGCCAACCACCGGTGTGGCCTATTGGGACCAGCAAAAGGCTGAGAACGCGGCGGCTGACAGACCAACCCCTCGCCGTGCCGCCCAGCCGTACTGGGTTAGAGGTAGGCGAAGGCTAGGCAGGCTATCCCCGCCGCCAGGGCACCGAAGGCGAACCAAAGCCAGGGGTGGTGGGGCTCGCGCGGCGAGGATTCGGTCAGCCTAAGCGCAGGTTTCGTCCCTTGAGCGCGCGCCAGGCGGGCCATTCCGGCGATGGCGTCTGCGGCGTCTTTGAAAAGCGCCTGCAACTTGGCGGACGGGCCGAGTTCGCGGGCGATCCAGCCGCGTACCACGGGTTCGGCGGCGGCCCAGATGTCGTGGCCAGGGTCAATGCGGCGGGCCACGCCCTCGACCGTGACCATGGTCTTCTGCAGCAGCACTAATTCGGGGCGCAGATGCATATCGAAGAGGGCTGTGATCTCGAACAACTGGGCCAGCAGTCGACCCATCGAGACCTGGCTGGCGTCGCGGCCCAGCACCGGTTCGCCCACCGCCCGCAACGCCTGGGCGAAGGCATCGACGTCGTGGTGCGCCGGCACATAGCCGGCTTCGAAATGCAGCACCGCCACGCGGGCGTAGTCGCGATTCAGGAAGCCCCACAGGATCTCGGCCAAATAGCGCCGCTCCATGGGCCCAAGCCGTCCTAGGATGCCAAAGTCAACGGCCGTCAGCTGGGCCGGGGCGGCGATGAACAGGTTGCCCTCGTGCAGATCGGCGTGGAACAGGCCGTGGTTGAGCGCCTGGCTGAGGAATCCGCGGGTCAGGGCGACGGCTAGGGCGGGGCGGTCCAGGGTCTCCAGCGCTAGGGCGCCTGGGTCAGAAAGCGCGGTACCCTTGGCCCAGGTTAGGGTCAGGGCGCGGCGACCCACACCCTCCCAAACTACAGCGGGTCCGGTCATGAAGCCATCCTTGGCCATGATGGCGGCAAGTTCGTCGGCACCAGCGGCTTCGAAGCGGAGGTCGAGTTCCAGGTTCAACGCGCGGATCACGGTGCCGGCGAAAGCTGCCAGCTCGAGCCGCCGTGTTGTGGGAATCAGCCGCTCCGCCATCCGCGCGGCCAGCAACAGAACCGCACTGTCCTGTGCCACCTCCTGTTCGATGCCGGGACGCAGCACCTTCACGGCCACCGGGGTGCCGTCGATCAGGGTCGCGCTGTGCGCCTGAGCAATCGAGGCGGCGGCCACGGCCGGCCCAAGTTCGGCGAACACCGCCTCTATCGGCTTGCCCAGGGCTGCCTCCACAGCGGCCCGCGCTTGCGCCTGGGGGAAAGGCGCCAGGCGATCCTTCAGGTGCGACAGGTCATCGGCGAAGGGTTCACCGAAAATATCGGCGCGCGTGGCCAAGAATTGACCCAGCTTGATAGCGACCGGGCCCGAGCGCTCCAAGACGTGTGCTAGGCGCGCCCCTGGCTGGCCCCGCCTCGATTGCGGTCCGGCGACCAGCCGCAGAGCCGCGCCCAGGGCCACGACGCCGGACGGCAGATAGGGTTCGGCCTCGCGCGGAACCAAGGCGTCGGCCCTCGCCAACCGCCACCCCATCCCGACCAGTCGGGCAAAGGCCGCAAGATCGGCCACGCCTTAGATCGCCCAGCCGGTGTGCAGGGCGGCAACCCCGCCGGTGAAATTAGAATAGGCCACGCGCCCAAAGCCAGCCTCGGTCATCAGCCCCGCGAAACGGGTCTGGTCGGGGAAGCGGCGGATGCTCTCAACAAGGTACTGATAGGAGGCGCGATCCTTGGCCACGAGTTCGCCGATCTTTGGAATGATGGCGAAGCTATAGGCGTCATAGGCCCGGGCCAGCGCCGGCATCGGCGGCCGCGAGAATTCCAGGCAGAGGAACCGACCGCCGGGTTTCAGCACTCGCTTGGCTTCAGCCAGGGCGGCGGAGATGTCGGTCACGTTGCGAATGCCGAAAGCAATCGAATAGGCGTCGGCGCAGCCATCGGGTAACGGCAGGTTCTGGGCGTCTCCCACAGCCCAGGTAATGTCGGCGCATTCGCCGCGCTCACGTCCCGCGGTGATCATCTCTTCATTGTAGTCAACCACGACGATTTCAGCCGGCTTGCCGCCGCGCCTTTGGGCGGCTCTTTGCCCCATGGCGGCATACCGCCGCGCCATGTCGCCCGTACCGCCGGCGCAGTCGATGATTGTCTCGCCAGGCTGGGGATTGAGGCGCGCCGCCATGGCGTCTTTCCAAAGCCGGTGCACACCCGCACTCATCAGGTCGTTCATCAGGTCGTAGCGGACGGCGACGCGGTCGAACACGCCCCGCACCAGTTTCGGCTTTTCCGCCGGGGGAACGTCCTGGTATCCGAATGTGGCTTGCGGCTGGCTCATGGCCGGCTTCCTTAAACCTGCGGCGGGCCGCCGTCATCGTTCAGTTTGCCAGATCGTTGGAGAGATATGCCCGAGCTTCCCGAAGTCGAGACGGTTCGCCGCGGTCTGGCCCCTTTTTTGGAGGGCCAGCGCTTAGCGCGGTTGGAGTTGCGTCGACCCGATCTGCGGTTTCCCTTGCCCGAGGGGTTCGTCCAGCGCCTAACCGGCGCACGGGTCGGCAAGGTGGAGCGCCGGGCCAAGTACCTGCGCATCGCGCTCGACAACGGTGACACCCTGGTTAGCCACCTGGGGATGAGTGGACGGTTCGAGATTCGTCCTCCGGGCGAAGGTGGATCAAGACCCGGCCAGTTTCACCATCCGGCGACCCAGGCTCCTAAGCATGAGCATGTGGTGCTGACCACCGAGGCTGGGACGCGCATCGCCTATTTCGACCCACGGCGTTTCGGCTACATGGACCTGATCCCAACAGATGCGCTGGAATTACATCCCTGGTTCGCCGGCCTTGGCCCCGAGCCGCTGTCGGATGGGTTTGATGACAAGGTTCTTTTGGCGGCCTTCACTCGCAAGGCGCGACAGACCCTAAAAGTCACCCTGCTCGACCAGCGGGTGGTCGCCGGCATCGGCAATATCTATGCCTGCGAGGCCCTTTTCGCCGCCGGTATCGACCCACGCCGCCCCGGCGGCGAGATCACACCGGCGCAAGCTAAACGCTTGGCCAAGGCGGTGCAGTCTGTTTTGACGGAGGCGATCGAGGCTGGGGGGTCCACTTTGCGGGACTTCGCCGCAACTGACGGGGCGTTGGGCTATTTCCAGCACCGCTTTAAGGTTTACGATCGCGAGGGCCAACCCTGTGCCACCGGCTGCGGAGGCGGGGTTAGGCGCCTTGTCCAGGCGGGACGCTCCACCTTCTTCTGCCCAGCCTGCCAGACATAATCCGCCGCCTCACGCTCTACACCCTGGCGACGTGCCTGTTTGGAGCCACCCTGGCCCTGGCGCGACCACCGGTCTGGACCGTGCGTGACGCCGATTCCGAAATGGTGCTGTTCGTATCCATTCACATGCTGCCGCCTGCCTCCCCTCGATGCGGCCCTCAAGGTCGCCGACGATCTCTGGCTGGAGATTCCGACCGATCCAGGGACCGCGGCCTCTGCTGCTGCTCTTGTCGTGCCGCTGGCCCGCCTGCCGGCGCATCAAACCTTGGACGGATTGCTGCCCTGCGCTGGCCGCGCGCGCCTGCGCAGGGCGGGGTCGAGGAAACCTATGGCCTGTCCAGCGCCGCCCTGCAGACCTTGCGCCCCTGGATGGTCGAGGTGGTGCTGTCGGGCGCTCAGACCGCCAAGCAGGGCGCTAACGCCGCCGGCGGCGTCGAACAGACCCTGACCGCTGATCTGGACCGTACCGCCAGGCTGATGGCCCTTGAGACCCTGGATCAACAGACTGAGCTCTTCGCGGGCGCGGTTACGCGCGTGCAGATCGCCTCGCTGGAGCAGGCCCTGCGCACACTGGCTGTTGAGATCCGCTGCGCCGCCAGTCGTTCGCCCTCTACGAGCGCTATTTGACGGCCCGCAACGCCGCCTGGATCGTTCATCCTTCACTGACTGGCGGGGTTTGGGCACACCGTTGTGGTGGTAGGTGCCGCGCATCTGCTTGGGCCCGACGGGCTGCCGGCGCACCTGCGCGCGCTCGGATATTCGGTCGATGGCCCTTAAACCGTCACTGAACCGCAGGGAGCGATTGACCGGCGCGGGTCATTCCCCTATATCCGCGCGCTCACTCGGATCGGCCCTGTTCTGGGGTCTTTGTCACCTAAGGTTAGTTCATGGCCAACAATCCCGGCGCCAAGAAAGCGATCCGTAAGATCGCACGTCGCACCGAGGTCAACACCGCGCGCCGTTCGCGCGTGCGCACCTACCTGCGTAAGTTTCAGGACGCTCTGAATGCTGGCGATTCCGCCCTGGCCAAGACCGCTTTCATCGAAGCTCAGTCCGAGCTGATGCGTGCCGTTTCTAAGGGCGTTGTCCACAAGAACACAGGCGCTCGCAAGGTGTCGCGCCTCGCGGCTCAATTGAAGAAGATTGCTGCGGCCTAAGGGCCGCGCTTTCTTTAAACTTAGCTTGTATTTTAGCGAGCTGGAACGGCCGAGCGGAAACGCTCGGCCGTTGAACGTGTTGATTTCGTGTTCGCGTGTGCGGCGAATTGGCCCGCGCGAGCTTGAACATATACGACATTTCCCTTGCAGAATTGGGACAGTCAGGAGTCAATAGAAAAGACTCACCTTTCCGCTAAGTTTTCCGTTTGACGGCCCCTGGCGGCGGACTAGGGTGAAGTCCTCAGTGTGTTTCCTCCCCCAAAGGGACGGACGATAAAAATACCGGCGGTGGACAGCCTTCGCTGCCGAATGGGAACTTGTGTCTAAGCGTTTTAGTAAGCGTGCGCGGCCAGCTGCGCGGCTGATCTAAGGTTAATGCCGCGCTCAAGGGCGCGGCCTTCGGAATGATCTGCGCCGGCTGGGCGTGACGGACCTTGGGCGGGACCCCGGTTCAGTCGAGCGGCCGCCGCGCCATGGAATAGGGCGGGACAAAGTGGCGGACTACAGTTTGACGATGAGCTCGGCTTCCGGTGCTGCAGGCGCGGCCTGGGTCAGCGCGTGCCAGACGCTGAAGCGCGAACTGGGTGATGCGGCGTTCGGCTCTTGGCTGGGTCAGGCTGCGCTCCGCGAAACACGCGACGGACGTCTGGTTGTGGTCACCCCTACCGGCATGGCGCGCGACTGGATTCGCCGTAATGCTTGGTGCCGTATCGCCGAGCTTTGGGCTGAGAACGACTCCCAGGGCCGGCGGCTTGACCTGAAATCTCGCCATGAGTTTGAAGCCCAGGTCCAGGGTCTTGCGAACCAGGGCGCTGGTGCGGACCTAACACCGAGCGGCAGCGAGTTTATTGAAATTACCACCCCTATCGCCACCGATGCTCCGGCTCGCGCACCGCTACCCGTGGGCAAGACCGCCGGCCTGCAGGAACGCTTGACCTTCGAAAGCTTCGTCACCGGCCCGGCCAACGAATTCGCCCATGCGGTGGCCAAGCGGGTCGCCAGCTGGGCGGACGGCCACTTTAATCCCGTCGTGTTCCACGGCCCCTATGGCTTTGGCAAAACCCACCTGCTCAACGCCATGGCCTGGGAGGCGATGCGCGCCGCGCCCGATAAGAAGGTGGTCTACCTCACCGCAGAACGGTTCCTGTCGGGCTTCGTGCGGGCGGTGATGGATCGCTCGACCAGCAGCTTCAAGGACGAGTTGCGCACTGCGGATCTGCTGATCATCGACGATGTTCATTTTGTTGGCGGCAAACAGTCGACCCAAGAAGAGCTGTTCCACACCCTGACGGCCCTGATGGAAGATGGACGCCGCGTAGTTTTCAGCGCTGATCGCCCGCCTTCGGCGCTGACGGAAGTGGACGCCCGCCTGCGCAGCCACCTTTCCGCGGGCCTGGTCTGTGGCATTGAGCCGGCCGACCGGTCGCTGCGACTTGGCATTCTGGAACGCAAACTGACCTCGCTGTCGCGCCAGCTTAGCCAGAGCATCGGCGCGCAGCCCGAAGTGCTGCAGTTCCTGGCTGATCGATTTACCGATAGCGTGCGCGAACTCGAAGGTGCCTTGAACACCCTGGTTGCTCGTGCCGGTGAATGCCTTTCACGACTGACTCTCGACGAGGCCCAGGCCATTCTGCGCCCGCACCTGCGCGGCGCTGAAAAGCGCATCACGGTCGACGATATCCAAAAGGCCACCTCCGAACATTTCGGCCTTAAACAGGCTGATCTGATCAGCGAGCGCCGCAATCGTTCCATCGCCCGGCCGCGTCAGGCTGCCATGTGGCTAGCCAAGCAACTGACCACCCGCTCCCTGCCCGATATCGGCCGGCGGTTCGGCGGCCGCGACCACACCACAGTGCTGCACGCTGTGCGGCGGATTGAAGCGCTGAAAGCCGATGATCCCGTGCTGACCCGCGACCTTGAAGCGCTGATCCGCAAGCTGCGCGGATAAGTCTGGCTTAAACTGTGCTAAGGGGCGGCCCATGTTCGCCGCCACGATCCTGACCATGTTTCCCGAGGCCTTTCCCGGCCCTCTCGGTGTTTCCCTGATCGGGACGGCTTGGCGCGAAGCGGGCCTTTGGAGTCTAGAAACGCTAGACATTCGGGGCTTTTCCAAAGATAAGCGCGGCTTCCTAGACGATACCCCCGCTGGCGGGGGTGCCGGACAGGTCATGCGGGCAGATGTGATCGCCTTGGCGCTGGACAGCGTGGAGAGGAACGGTCGGCCCCTATTGTATATGAGCGCCCGGGGTCGGCCCTTGACCCAGGCGCGTGCGAAAGTGTGGGCCGACGGACCGGGCGTTATCGTCTTGTGCGGCCGGTTCGAGGGGGTGGACCAGCGGGTGCTCGACGCCCGGGGGTTCGAGGAAGTCAGTGTCGGAGACGCGGTTCTCGCCGGTGGCGAAGCGGCGGCAATGGTTCTGATCGAGGCTTGCGTGCGTTTGGCACCAGGTGTTCTGGGCAACGCAGCGAGCACAGTCGAAGAGAGCTTCGAGGACGGCCTTCTTGAGCATCCGCAGTACACGAGACCGCGGAGCTTCGAGGGCCACGACATCCCCGAGTTGCTGCTGAGTGGAAACCACGCCGAAATCGGCAAGTGGCGCGCCGCCCAGCGGGAGAAGACGACGCGGGAGCGCCGGCCGGATCTCTGGTCTGCCCATCTCGCCAATCAACAGGCAAAAGGCGGCCCCAAGGGCCAGCCCAAATAGGAGTATTGATATGGCCAAGAACATCATCGCCGAACTGGCGGCCGAGGAAATCGCCCGTCTGTCCGCCGCCCGCGCCACGCCGGATTTCCAACCCGGCGACACCCTGCGCGTCAATGTGAAGATCAAGGAAGGCGAGCGCGAGCGCGTCCAGGCATATGAAGGCGTTTGCATCGGTCGCGCCGGCGGCGGCATGTCCGAGACCTTCACGGTCCGCAAGATCAGCTTTGGCGAAGGCGTGGAACGGACCTTCCCGATCCTCTCGCCGATGATCGAGAGCATCGAAGTCAAGCGCCGTGGCGCTGTTCGCCGCGCCAAGCTCTATTATCTGCGCGATCGCCGCGGCAAGAGCGCGCGTATCGCCGAGCGTCAGGTCGCCCGTCCGGGTGACGACAGCAGCGAAGGCTAGCGGGCCGAGGCCGCCCCCGGATCGGGGGCGGCGCAGCCTCTGGCGCTGAGTTTGCGGCAAGACTTTCCTCGTCTAGCCAAGGCTCTGGTGGGTAATTCGCCCAAAACAGCGCCCGATGTGATGCGTTCTTCGCGCTCAGCCTAGACTTCGAGGGGTCTGGCGCACTAAATCCCCGCATGGCCAAGACCCTTTATGATAAGATCTGGGATGCGCACGCGGTCGCCAGTAGTGACGGCGACACCATCCTGTACATCGACCTTCACCTGATCCACGAAGTGACCACGCCCCAGGCCTTCGCCGGCCTGCGCACGTCACACCGTCCGGTACGCCGGCCTGACCGCACCCTGGCCGTAGCTGACCACAATACGCCGACCGAGGGTCAGGCCCTGGGCATCGCCGGCGTCAAGGATGAAGAGGCGCGGTTGCAGCTTCAAACCCTGGAGCGCAACGCCAAGGATAACGGGATCGAGTTCTTCCCGATGGGCGACATTCGTAACGGTATCGTACACGTGATCGGCCCAGAACAGGGCCGCACCCAGCCGGGCATGACCATCGTCTGCGGCGACAGCCATACCTCCACCCACGGTGCCTTTGGCGCCCTGGCCATGGGTATCGGCACCAGCGAAGTCGAGCACGTCCTGGCCACCCAAACCTTGCGCCAGAAAAAGGCCAAGAACATGCGGGTCCTTATCGAAGGGACTGCGGTGCCCGGCGTGGGGGCCAAGGACTATGCCCTGGCGGTGATCGGAACAATCGGTACCGCCGGCGGGACCGGTTACGCCATCGAATATGCCGGTGACGCGGTGCGAGCCCTATCGATGGAGGGCCGCATGACGCTTTGCAACCTGACCATCGAGGCCGGGGCCAAGGCCGGGATGGTCGCGCCCGACCAAACCACCTTCGACTATCTGATGGGCCGACCCGCCACACCCAAGGCCGGAGCCTGGGACATGGCCCTGGCCAGTTGGAAAAGCTATTTCACCGACGAAGGCGCGCATTTCGACCATGAGGTCCGGATAGATGCGAGCCAGCTGATCCCGCAGGTCACCTGGGGTACGTCTCCGGAAGACGTGGTGGCGATCAACGGCGCGGTTCCCGACCCCGCAACCTTCCACGATGAGGCCAAGCGGGCCCAGGTGGAGCGGGCGCTAGACTATATGGGCCTCAAGCCCGGCCAGAGAATCGACGAGGCTCGGATCGACCGGGTGTTCATCGGATCCTGCACCAACAGTCGCATCGAGGATCTGCGCGCCGCCGCCGACGTGGCGCGGGGGAGAAAAGTGGCCAGCCATGTGAAGGCCATGGTCGTGCCGGGCTCGGGCCTGGTGAAGGCCCAGGCCGAGGAAGAGGGCCTGGACGTGATCTTCAAGGACGCGGGCTTCGACTGGCGCGAGCCTGGCTGTTCCATGTGTCTGGGTATGAACCCCGACCGCCTGGCCCCGGGCGAGCGCTGTGCCTCGACCAGTAATCGCAACTTCGAAGGCCGCCAGGGCCGGGGCGGACGCACCCACCTGATGAGCCCTGTCATGGCCGCAGCGGCGGCGATCGCCGGCCGTATTGCCGATGTGAGGGACCTGTAAATGACCCCTTTCACCCGCCTCGACGCGCGAGCCGCACCGTTCCTTGAGGCCAATATCGATACCGACCAGATCATTCCCAAACAGTTCCTCAAGACCGTGGAGCGCGAAGGCCTGGGTCGGGGCCTGTTCTTTGAGTGGCGCTTCGACGAGCAGGGGCATGAGAAGCCCGAATTCGTGCTCAACAAGCCGGAATACAAGAACGCCGGCATCCTGATCGCCGGTGAGAACTTCGGCTGTGGTTCATCGCGCGAGCACGCCCCTTGGGCGCTGATCGATTTCGGCATTCGCTGTGTGATTGGTTCCAGCTTCGCCGACATTTTCACCGGCAACTGCGCCAACAACGGACTTCTCCTGGTTCAGCTACCGGAGGCGCAGGTTCAGGCGCTGCAGAGCGAGGCCAAGGGCGGCAACCACATCTTCACGGTCGACCTGGAACAGCAGACGGTGACGGTGCCGTCGGGGGCCAGCTATCGTTTCGAGATCGATCCCAATCTGAAGAACAAGCTGCTCAAGGGCCTGGACGCCATCGGCGAGACCCTGCAGCATGAGGGCGACATCACCACCTTTGAAGATCGCCGCAAACTGATCCAGCCCTGGGTCGCGGCGTGATCGCGCCTAGCAGGCCTAAGTCGGGCCGCAATAGCCTTTCCTATCACGTCGACCCATCGGAACCGATCTGACCATGTCCAAGACTCTGCTGCTTCTCCCTGGTGATGGCATCGGACCGGAGGTCTGCACCGAGGTGCGCAAGATCGCCGCCGCCCTGACCAACGATCTGATCATCGACGAAAAAACCTATGGTGGTGCCAGTTACGATGCGCACGGCACGCCGCTGACGGATGAAGCCCTGCAGGCGGCGCTAACCAGCGACGCGGTGCTGATGGGTGCGGTGGGCGGGCCGCAATGGGCCTCGGTGCCACGGCACCTACGCCCCGAGGCGGGCCTGCTGACCCTGCGTAAGGAGATGGATGTCTACGCCAACCTGCGTCCGGCGCTCTGTTTCGACGCCCTGGCCGACGCCTCCAGCCTCAAACGCGAGATCGTCGCCGGCCTCGACATCATGATTGTTCGCGAACTGACCGGTGGGGTCTATTTCGGCCAGCCGCGCGGCATTGAGACCTTGCCGGACGGCCAGCGCCGTGGCTTCGACACCCAGGTCTATACCACCAGCGAGATCGAGCGTGTTGCGCGCGTGGCATTCGAACTGGCGCGCGGCCGCCGCAATAAGGTGACAAGCGCCGAGAAGTCGAACGTGATGGAAAGCGGTGTGCTGTGGCGCGAGGTCGTGACTGACTTGCACAAGCGAGACTACGCCGACGTCGAGCTTGAGCACATGCTGGCCGACAACGCGGCAATGCAGCTCGTGCGCCGCCCGACCCAGTTCGACGTGCTGGTCACGGACAATCTGTTCGGTGACATTCTATCGGACGCTGCGGCTCAGCTGACTGGTTCGCTGGGCATGCTGCCCTCGGCGGCACTCGGATCGGCGGGCAGGCCGGGGCTGTATGAGCCGATCCATGGTTCGGCACCGGATATCGCCGGCCAGGGCGTTGCCAATCCGCTGGCGGCGATCCTGTCGTTCGAAATGGCGCTGCGCTGGTCGTTGGGTCAGGCTGAAACCGCGGACCGGCTCTATGCCGCCGTGGTCAAGGCGCTGGAAGGCGGTGCCCGCACGCGCGACATCGGCGGGACACTCACCACCGCCCAGATGGGCGATGCGGTGTTACGGGCCCTGAACTAGCGACTTCGGCGGGGCGACCACCACCCGGGTGACATCCATCATGCCGTCGGTGCCAGGCGGGGTGCCGATGATCGTGACGCTCACGCCCGCCTTGATATCGGCCGGAGCGATCTTTTCGCCTGAGGTCTGGGTGACCAGGGCGTTGGACTGGAGCATGGCCATCAGGGTCTTGCCGTCCGCCGTCCTGAACATAAACGCGCTCACGTCCGAATAGGTCACCGTGCCGGTGATCGACGTAAGGGCGGACGGGGCCGGGGGAGCGGCGGGGGTCTGGGCCAAGGCACCGCCAGCGGCGTTGCAGGCGAGGGTGGCGACCAGGATCATTCGGCGCATAGCAAGTCTCTCTTATTTCTCGCTGGGTCCTAACCGATCAGGTACCTACGTGCCGAGGCTGTAAAGCGGCCCCAAAGCTTGCCTCTCTGGACCGGGAAGAGTAAGGGCTTCGCCCTTCTGTAAATCCGCGTGAGTTGAGAGGAGCCTCCAATGGGCTATCGGATCGCTGTTGTCGGCGCCACAGGTAATGTGGGCCGCGAAATGATGAACATCCTTGAGGAAGTGAACTTCCCCGTGGACAAGATTCACGCCATTGCGAGCCGCAAATCCATCGGTATCGAGGTCTCGTTCGGCGCGCAGATTCTGAAGTGCGAGGACATCGAGACCTTCGATTTTTCCACGGTCGATGTCGTGCTGATGAGCGTGTCGGGCTCATTCTCCAAGATCTGGTCGCCCAAGATCGGTGCGGCTGGGCCGATCGTGATCGACAATTCCTCAGCCTGGCGGATGGACCCGGACGTGCCTCTGATCGTGCCGGAAGTGAACCCGGACGATGTCAGTTTCGCGCACCGCAAGAATATCATCGCCAATCCAAACTGTTCGACGGCCCAGCTTGTTGTGGCGCTCAAGCCCTTGCATGACGCGGCCAAGATCAAGCGCGTTGTGGTCTCGACCTACCAGTCGGTCTCTGGCGCGGGCAAAGAAGGCATGGACGAGCTGTGGGGTCAGACCAAGGGCATCTTTGTGCTCGGCCCGTCCGAGCCGAAGAAGTTTCCCAAACAGATCGCTTTTAACGTCATCCCCTTCATCGGCGCGTTCAATGACGACGGCTATACCGATGAGGAGGCCAAGATGTGGAATGAGACCCATAAGATGATTGATCCGGCGATTAAGCTGACGGTCACCTGCGTGCGCGTGCCTGTTATGGTCGGTCACTCCGAGGCGGTGAACATTGAGTTCGAGAACCCGCTCGACGAGGACGATGCGCGCGAAATTCTGCGCGAGGCACCGGGTATTGTCGTGGTCGATAAGCGTGAGCCGACGGGCTACATCACTCCCAAGGAAGCCCAGGGCGAATTCCCTGTCTATGTCTCGCGAATCCGCAATGACCACACCGTGAAATACGGGCTGAATCTGTGGGTGGTTGCCGACAACCTGCGCAAGGGCGCGGCTCTCAACGCCGTGCAGATCGCCGAACTGCTGCACGAGCGCGGCATGATCAGAAAGAAGGCGGCAGTATAGCGCCACGCTGCCGCCACCTTTGGGCGGGTCCAGAGGTCGGCGGCGGCGTTAGAGCGCCGCGTAAACCGCGTCGATCAGCCGCCGAGGCCGAATATCCCCGACCAGGGCGGTCGATTGGCGGTTCATGACATAGGCCCCGGAAAGACCCCGCACCGGGTCGGCGAAGGCGCAGCTGCCGCCCCAGCCGGAATGGGCCAGCGTGAACGGTTCTGGTCCATAGAACATGTTGGGCGGGTTACGCAGAAAGCCAGCGCCCCAGCTCACGTCGAACGGCAGCACCAGATCCCGCACGGCGATGCGTTCAGACCCCGCCTGCATGGCAGTTCCCGGTGCCAGCACCGGCACGTCGCCAATTGCACCGTCGCAGGCCATGGCAGCCATCAGCCTGGCCAGGGCAGCGGCGGTCGCCTGACCGCCCGCGGCGGGAAATTCGTGGCTCAGCCAGCTGTCCAATCGTTTGCCGCCAATCGTGGACCAGCGGGTCAGGAAGGCGGCCTTGAGCGCCGGGGTGACGTTCCCGAACGCGGGGATGGTGGTGGGGCGCTGCATGTCGGTAACCCGATGATGCTCGGACGCCGGCAGGCCGATCCATAGGTCAAGACCCAGTGGCTGCGTGAGGTCCTCGCGTAGGGCCGTGCCAAGGCTGCGGCCGTCGATGCGCCGGTGAATTTCGTCGGCGATGAACCCAAACGTCAGGGGGTGGTAGCCGCTGGCGGTTCCCGGCGGCCATAGCGGCACCATGGCGGCGAGTCTGGCGCAGATTGCCGCGTGGTCGAACCATTCCACGGGCTCCATCGGCTCTAGAAATCCCGAAAGGCCCGCCTGATGCGACAGAACCATTTCGACGGTGATGTCCTGTTTGCCCGCCGCCGCGAAGGCGGGCCAGATTGAGGCAACCGTCTGGCGATAGTCCAGCCGCCCCTGGCCAACCAACCGCGCCATCATCAGGGCCGAGACCGCCTTGGTGGTGGAGAAGATCGAAACTAGCGTTTCCGGCCCAAATGCCCGCGCCTGGCGCCGGTCGGCCCAGCCCCCGGTCAGGTCGATGACGAGCCGGCCATTGATGGCGATGGCGAACCCCGCGCCCAGGTCCTCGCCGTCAGCCAGGTGTCGCTCGAACTGGTCGCGTACCGCCTGAAACTGGGGCGGACACAGGCCTTGGATTGGGGGCGGAGTTGCGCCGCTCAAGCGAGCCGCTCCATACGCACCGATGGGCTGGTCCGTTTGATGTGCGCGCCGATGGCCACGATTGGCAGTTCAGGACTGGCCCAGGCGTTTGCGGCGGTGATCGTCTCAGCCACACCCCCTACGGCACTGGCCAAGGCATCTGAAGCTGTTTGGCCTTCCAGCAGGGCGGCGGCGAACAGGGCCGTCAGCAGGTCGCCCGTGCCTTTGGGCGCGCTGGCGGCTTTCGGGTGGGCGGCAAGCCATGCCTCATGCTTGTCGGCGTAGACCGCGCCGATCTCGTTGCCGATGTTTATCGACGAGACCATGACCGGCCGCCCCAGCCGCGTGGCGGCGCGCACGGCGTTCTGCGGATCGCAGGCGTCCTGGCCGGTCAGCCACTCGAGCTCCCAGGCATTGGGACAGATGATGTCGGCGCGAGGGCAAAGGTCGTCGCGGATGGCGTCGGCCACATCCTGCGGCACATACAGCCCCTTGCCGGTGTCGCCGATGGTGGGATCCACAACAATCCGAGCGGCCTCGGTGTAGGCAATGGCGTCGCGGGGCGCTGCCCGTACAGCGTCGATTGCGCGCACCGCAGCCCGGACCTGTTCGACACTGGCGAAATAGCCGGTGATGACAAGGTCGGTTAGGCCAAACAGGCCGTTGGCTTCTATGCCGTCGAGCATGCCCTCGAACGCCTGTAGCGGCACGGCCGCCCCGCCCGGAGCACCCCAACCCGGGTGGCGGCCATAAAGCACTGTCGGCACCAGCATGCCGTCGCAGTTAAACTGGCTCAACGCCAGCGACTGAGCCATGCCGCCCACCCGGCTGGCGGCGACATGGCTAGACAAGATGAGGGCGAGCGGCATGGGCCCGGATTAACCTAGGCGCGCGCGCTTCGCCAGCGTCGCTGAGCGTCGTTCAGTAGCGGTAATGATCCGGCTTGAACGGGCCCTGCTCGGGCACGCCGATATAGTCGGCCTGGTCCTTGCGCAGGGTGGTCAGTTTCGCGCCCAACTTAGCGAGGTGCAGCATGGCCACCTTCTCGTCGAGGTGCTTGGGCAGGGTGTAGACCTTGTTTTGGTAGGCACTTTGGTTGGTCCACAGTTCGATCTGGGCCAGGGTCTGGTTGGTGAAGCTAGCGCTCATCACGAAGCTGGGGTGACCGGTAGCGTTGCCCAGGTTCACCAGGCGCCCTTCAGACAGAATGATCAGCTTCTTGCCGTCGGGGAATTCCACATGGTGCACCTGCGGCTTGATCTCATCCCACTTGTAGTTACGCAGGGCGGCGATCTGGATCTCGGAATCGAAGTGGCCAATGTTGCAGACGATGGCGTTGTTTTTCATCATCCGCATGTCGTCCAGGGTGATGACGTCCTTGTTGCCTGTGGCGGTGACGAAGATGTCGGCCGCGCCGGCCACGTCCTTCAGGGTCTTGACCTCATAGCCTTCCATTGCCGCCTGCAGGGCGCAGATCGGATCAATCTCGGTGACGATCACGCGCGCGCCGCCCTGACGAAGGCTGGCGGCGGAGCCCTTGCCCACATCGCCATAACCGCAGACCACAGCGACCTTGCCGGCCAGCATGACGTCGGTGCCACGGCGGATAGCGTCGACCAAGCTCTCGCGGCAACCGTAGAGGTTGTCGAATTTGCTCTTTGTGACGCTGTCGTTGACGTTGATGGCTGGGAACGGCAGGTCGCCCTTTGCGGCCATTTGATACAAGCGGTGCACGCCCGTGGTGGTTTCTTCCGAAACCCCGGTGCAGGAGTCACGGATGGCCGTGTAGAAGCCTGGCTTTTCCTTCAGGTAGCGCCTCATCACGCTGTACAGCGCTTCCTCTTCCTCGTTGGTTGGAGTGTCGAGGATCGAGGGGTCCTTTTCGGCCTTTGGACCCAGCACGCACAGCAGGGTGGCGTCGCCGCCATCGTCGAGGATCAGGTTCGGATAGCCGCCGTCGTGCCATTCGAAGATCTTGTGGGCGTAGTCCCAGTACTCCGGCAGGGTCTCGCCCTTGATGGCGAACACGGGCGTGCCAGCGGCTGCAATGGCGGCGGCAGCGTGGTCCTGGGTGGAGAAGATGTTGCAGCTGGCCCAGCGAACTTCCGCGCCGAGCGCCTGCAGCGTCTCGATCAGCACAGCGGTCTGGATGGTCATGTGCAGGCTGCCGGCGATGCGCGCGCCCTTCAGAACCTGATCCTTGCCGAACTCGGCGCGCGTGGCCATCAGGCCCGGCATCTCGGTCTCGGCAATATCGATTTCCTTACGGCCCCAGGGTGCCAGGCCGATGTCGCGGATGATGTGGTCGGCCATAGTGGCCTCCTGCTGCAATGACGGAAGGTGGCTTTCTATATCCACCGGCCCTGTCGCTAGCAACACGACATAAAGACTTCCTTATATGATGCGGCCTGGTCGGCCTCTTGCTAAAGGGGGTGCAATGAGGATTTCATCGCCGATGAACGCGCCCGTCAGCCTGATTGACCCCGCCCTGCCCCGCCATGACTGGGCGCTGGATGAGGTGACGGCCCTGTTCGACCTTCCCTTCACGGCGCTTATTTTCCAGGCCGCGGTCGTACACCGGCACTGGTTTGATCCAATCCAGGTGCAGATGAGCCAGCTCCTGTCGGTCAAGACCGGCGGTTGCGCCGAAAATTGCGGCTATTGCAGCCAGTCAGCGCATTTCGACACCGGCCTGAAGGCCTCGAAACTGATGAAGTCCGAGGTGGTGATCGAGCAGGCCGCTCGCGCCAAGGCCGGGGGTGCCAGCCGTTTCTGCATGGGAGCCGCCTGGCGCGACCTAAAAGACCGCGACCTGCCCGAACTGGCGCGGATGATCGGTGGGGTGAAGGCGCTCGGCCTGGAAACCTGCGCCACACTGGGCATGCTAACCGCCGACCAGGCCAAACAACTGAAGGACGCGGGCCTCGATTACTATAACCACAACCTCGACACCGGCCCGGAAGACTACGCCCGCGTGGTCACCACCCGCACCTACCAGGACCGCCTCGATACACTGTCTCACGTGCGCGATGCTGGCATGAGCACCTGCTGCGGCGGTATCGTCGGCATGGGGGAACAGCGCCTCGACCGCGCCAGCCTGTTGCACGCCCTGGCAACCCTGCCGGCCCATCCTGACAGCCTCCCGGTCAACGGACTGGTGCCCGTCAGCGGCACGCCGCTGGGCGACCAGATCAAGGCCGAGGGCCAAATGGACGCTCTGGAATTTGTGCGGACCATCGCTGTCGCTAGGCTGGTCTGCCCTAAGGCCATGGTCAGGCTTTCCGCTGGGCGCGAGACCATGAGCCGCGAACTCCAGGCGCTGTGTTTCCTGGCCGGCGCCAATTCGATCTTCGTGGGCGACACCCTGTTGACCACGCCCAATCCGGAAAGAAATACCGACGCCGCCCTGTTCTCTGACCTTGGGCTGGTGCCAATGCCGGTCGGTGCGGGGCCACACGCGCGCTGAACTTCAGAGGGGCTGCCGCCGGGCGTGGTAGATTTTGAGTGTGACCAAGCTGAACACCGCCACGGTCGTGATCGTCGATACCCAGTCCTACAGCCTGGGAAAATATGCCCTGGATCGAACGTTGCAGTCGTTCGCGGCCGACGAGGTCATGGTTTTC
The DNA here is from genome assembly GCA_947480815.1 of Caulobacterales bacterium. Lineage (GTDB taxonomy): Bacteria > Pseudomonadota > Alphaproteobacteria > Caulobacterales > Caulobacteraceae > Caulobacter. The sequence goes on from CANKEA010000001.1 coordinate 17,387, forward strand.
AGTGATAGACCCGACGCCTGGGGGCCATACGGGGTCACCGCTGTTGAGACAATATCCGCCCTCTCAGATTACAACCGGATCATCCTGAACAGCCTGCCTGACCGCCTGTAAACAGATTTCGCGCTGGTGATTCAGTTCGACGGGTTTGCAGTCAACCCGTCTGCATTCACCGACCAATTCTTCGATTTTGATTATATCGGCGCGCCCTGGGCTGCCGGGCTCATACCGGGCCGGGGTGTCATGGTTGGAAACGGTGGGTTCAGCCTGAGGTCGAAGCGGCTGATCGATAGCGTGGCGAGACACGGGTCGGAGATTGACTTCGATCTCGCCGAGGACGCCACTATCTGCATAGAGCTAAGGGATCGGCTCGAAACCGACAACAAAATCGCGTTCGCTCCAGTCGAGGTCGCGCGACAGTTCTCCATCGAATCTGACCGATCAGTGCGTGTTACCCCGTTCGGCTTTCACGGCCTTCATATCCTGCCGATGATCTATGGCGACGACTATCCCGTCCTGATTGAGAACCTTCCGGCGCGATGCCTTCGGGAGGGATCCTATCAGTTGAGCAATCTGAGGATGGGATTTTCCAACCTGGGTGACGCGGCGAAAGCCCTGCTTGAGCGAAAGGTCGCTCAGTCAAATGCACAGGCGTTTCTGCCCTAGCGCTCTTCGTCGAACTTGTCGGCCACCAGGGCGGTCAGCGCCTCCAGCGCCTCTTCCGCCTGCGGACCAGTTGCGGTGATATCGATGCAGCAGCCAATGCCTGCGGCCAGCATCATCAGGCCCATGATCGAGCGGGCGTTGACGGTGGTTCCGTCCTTACTGACCTGGACTTCCGCGTCGAACCCGGCGGCGAGCTTGACGAATTTTGCAGAGGCGCGGGCGTGCAGACCCCGCTGGTTGGCGATCTTGACGGTTCGGCTTGCCGCCGCTTCGCTCATTTTTCTCCCGCCAGAACGTAGGAGGCGACAGAGATGTATTTACGTCCGGCCTCCTGGGCCGCGGCGACGCAAGTTTCGAGCGGTTCGCGCGGACGCACGCTCGCCAATTTTATCAGCATCGGCAGGTTCAGTCCGGCGATCACCTCGGCACGGGTCTGTTCCATCACCGAAATGGCCAGGTTCGACGGCGTGCCGCCGAACATATCCGTCAGCAGAATGACCCCACCGCCGTCATCGACCGCAGCGCAGGACTTGAGAATGTCGCGGCGCCGACGCTCCATATCGTCATCCGGCCCAATGCATATGGCCTCGACCCCGCGTTGCGGGCCGACCACATGCTCCATCGCGGAGACAAATTCCTCCGCCAGACGCCCGTGCGTCACGATCACGAGCCCAATCATCTACGAACCTTCAACCGATCCCCCGGCCGCAGCGTTGCAAGCGCGAAGACCTCTTGATACGCTTATAATTTGGTGTCTCCAAGATGGGCGAGGGCGTGACTTAGTTTCGCAAGTGCAGCGGGTTCAAAAGGCCACAGCGTCAGCTGGGGTAAACAAACGCTCAGCCGGTCGGTTTGTTCCGGATCGGGCAGGCGTTCCACCGAATCGGGGCCTGGAGCGCAGCGGAAGATCAGGTCAATCTGCGCCATCGCTAAGGTGGCATGGGGCACAATCCCCACGCCGCGCGCCTCGATCAGTCCGGACAGGGTTTCCGGTGCCCTCCCCCAGAGGTGCTCGCCGCTGGACCAGAGCAAAACCCGATCGTCGGCGACCAGCCTCCAGCCGGCCTCCATGGCGCGCAAGGCCAGGTCGCTCTTGCCTGATCCAGGGGGCCCCTCGATCAGCACGCCATGCCAGCGGCCCCGTGTCCAAGTGGCGATTAGGCCTGCATGGGCGATCAATGGCCTACCCCATGCGGGGCGTCAGGCAGGTCGATGAGAAAGCGCGCGCCGGCCACCGATCCATCCGGATTCAGCCGGCTTTCTGCCCGCACTTCGCCGCCGTACGCCGTGATGATCTGACGAGCAATAGACAGGCCCAGGCCACTATTGCCGCCAAAGGCTTGGCCCTTGGGCCGGGCGGTATAGAAGCGCTCGAACACGGTTTCCAAATTGTCCGGCGGCACGCCGGGGCCCTCGTCATCGACGTAGATGACGACGCGCCCCTTGGCGCTGGTGGCGCTGAGGCTCACCGTCCCGCCTGGCGGACTGAAGGAGCGGGCGTTGTCGATGAGATTGCGCAGCACCTGGCCCAGCGGATTCTCGCGCGCCATGACCACGGCGGGCACCACCATCCGCAGCGTGCGGTCGCCGGTATAGCGCACATGCACGCCCAGCGGTCCGGACCCCGGCTTAACCTGGGCTTCGTATAGGTTGGCAATCTCGGTCAGTAGGCGCTCCACGTCGATAGGTTCGGGCGGGTCGCGTGATAGTTCCGCGTCGATGCGCGAGGCGTTAGAAATGTCGGTGATAAGCCGGTCCAGCCGCCCTGCATCTTGTTTGATGATGCCCAGCAGGCGATTGATCACCGCGGGGTCGGTGACTAGGTCGAGCGTCTCCACGGCTGAGCGGATCGAGGTCAGCGGGTTGCGGATCTCGTGCGCCACATCGGCGGCGAAGCGTTCGGTGGCGTCCATGCGCTCAGACTGTGCATGGGTCATGTCGGCCAGCGCGCGCGCCAGATCGCCCAGTTCGTCGTCGCGGCGGGCGATATCGGGCAGGCTCATCTCGCGCTCGCCGGCCAGGCGTACCCGGTCGGCGGCCCGGGCTAGGCGTAGCACGGGCCGCGCCACCAAGCGGTTGAGCATCAGCGAAGACGTCAGGGTCGCGGTAATGGCGATCAGGATGAACGGCACTAGGGCGGCCCGCTGCGCGGCCACGATCTTGTCGACGTCGTCGGCCTCTAGGGTGAGCACTCCCAAGACTGCGGCCACATGCTGGATTGGCATGGAGACTGAGACCACCCGGTCTCCGGTCTCCGTAAACCGCACACCCGCCACGGGATGGCCCGCTAGGGCAGCCTTGAGTTCGACGGCAAGTCCGGCTTGGGCGCTGGCCAGGGCGCGTGGGTCATGATCCTTTCGGATCATCAGCGGCAAGGGCTTCTCGCCGGGCGCGCGCGCGCGGGCCAGGGCGCGCGCCTCCACCCGGTCGGCAACGGCCTCGGAATCGGCCACCAGTTGGCCGGCGGAATCGAACAGGCGGGCCCGCTGTCCTCGCGGAATGAATAGGATCTGTAGAAATTCGCTGGCTTGCTGGGCTTTCAGCGCCGGCGCCGGATCCCCCACGGTGGCTGTCTCGTCCAGCACCTTGACGATAAACTGGCCCTGGGTGGTCAAGCCGTCGATCCGCGCCTGAATCAGCCCGCGACGCAGCTCGTTCAGCACCAAGGCGCCGGCGATCAGGATCGCCAGCCCCACCAGATTCAAAAGAATGATCAGCCGTCCGAGCTTTGACCCCGCAGGTAGCGGGCCAGCGAAGCGGCGCGCGAGCCCCTTGTCTCCGGGACTCGCGGCGGCGGTTTCGCCCTTCTCGTCAGGATTCTCGGTAACGGTAGCCAACGCCATAAAGGGTCTCTATCGCGTCGAACACCTTGTCGACTTGGCGGAACTTCTTGCGCCTCCGCTTGATGTGGCTGTCGATCGTCCGGTCATCAACGTACACTTGATCATCGTAAGCGGCGTCCATCAGGTTGTCGCGGCTTTTAACGAAACCGGGCCGGGCTGCTAGCGACTGCAACAACAGGAATTCGGTGACGGTAAGCCGCACCGGCTTATTGTCCCACAGACAATCATGTCGATCCGGGTCAAGGGTCAGCCGGCCACGTTTGATAGCGTTGCTTGCCGCGGAGGGATCGGCAGTTGTACCGCCAGCCGTGTCTATTCCTGCCCGTCGCAGAACGGCCTTCACCCGTTCCAGCAACAGCCGCTGGCTGAAGGGTTTGTGGATATAGTCGTCAGCGCCGAGATTGAATCCGAGAATTTCGTCGATCTCGTCATCCTTACTGGTCAGCATGATCACTGGAATTTCGGTGCCAGAGCGAACCCGCCGCAGCACCTCCATGCCGTCGAGGCGCGGCATTTTAACGTCCAGGATCACCAGATCCGGTGGATCGGCCTCTATCGCTGCGAGGCCAGAAACCCCATCAAAATAGGCTTTCACGGCGTGTCCGTGGCTTTCCAGCGCCAGGGAAATGGACGCCACGATGTTCTCGTCGTCATCAACCAGAGTAATCTTGGCCATGGTCGCCTTCGTTCCAAACGGGCTCGTCCCGTCTTCAATCTATTAATTGCGCCTTCTGGGCGCCAGTAAGGCGTTCGAGAACATCCTTTTAAGGTATTGGGTGCAGGTTTCTGTTTCCGCGCTGTGCGGACTTTGGGTCACCAAGCGCGGCGTCCAACGCGAACTCTACATCCGCAAGACCCCCGCTTCGTCTTGGGCGCTGGAACGTTCGTCCGAACCGGCGGTTATGCTGCGGAGCCTGGTCAGCACCCCGATCAATGGGCTTCCTATTTTGAACGCGACTTGAGGTGTTTCGAGGTCTTTACCCGGCCGACGCTAACCCGGTAAGGCAACAAGGATCTGCGACATTCCGCCACAGATCGTCATGGCTGAGCTGTCGCCGCGCGTATATTGGGCAAGCTACACTATATAACTTTCTTGATGCCGGAGACCTTTAAGTCGCGCCGCCGGCGGCGACGAAAGCCAGATTCGGAGATTGATCATGACCGACCTGCAACCCACCATCGCGGAAGCCAAGAAGGCCAAAGCTACGGCCGAAAGCGTCGCTGACCACGCTGAACGCAGCTTCGCCGAAGCCGCCGACCTCGCCCGCGCCAAGTTGGCAAAGGGGCGCTCTGTCCTGCGTGAGGCCGCCATTCGGGTGGAAAAGAACCTGCATGATGGCGCGGATACTGTCCGCGCCCAAAGCCGCGCTTATATCGACAACGCCGGCCAGCATATCGACGAGGCCCAGCGTTACGTCGTCGACCGGGTTCGCGAGCGCCCGGTGGCCGCCACCCTGGCCGGCCTCGGAGTTGGTATCCTGCTTGGCATGCTTTTGGCCAATGTGGCCCGTCCGTCGGACCGCCGTTGATTTTCGAAAAAACCCTCATAGCCCTCGCTGCCGCCGCCACGATCGTGGCGGCGGCGGGGGTCGCTGTGGTCGCGGCCGCGTTCGCCCTTTACGCCTTGCTTACCCCGCATCTCGGGGCCGCTGGAGCCGCGGCGGTGGTGGCCGCCAGTGCGGCCTTGTTGGTCGGGCTTGCCGCCCTGGTTGCCGCGGCCAAGGCCAAGTCGCATGCGAGCCGCGCTCGCTCCGCCGAGGGTCCTGACCTCGGCCTAATCTGGCAGGTCATTGAAATGGCCAAGCGGCGTCCGCTGCTGGCCGCCGGGGCCGCCCTCGCCGCTGCCGTCTTCGCCATGCGCAATCCCACCCTGCTGGCCGCCTTGGTCAAGGCCTTCCTCGACCCACGCACAGGTCCGCCTCCCAAGGCCTGACGGAGCCGAAATCTAAGGCCGCCTTGGCGACGCTGTTACAGCGGCCTTAGGCCGCAACGCGGAAGTCGGGGTTGCGCCTGCAGAATTCCGGCCGCCCCGTCAGGGGTGTGAAGACGTCCGCTCCGGCGGCGGCCGTCTCGTGAGACCCCAGCACCAACAGGCCGTTGCGGGAAAGGCGCGTTGCCAAGGGC
>CANKEA010000002.1 GCA_947480815.1 Caulobacterales bacterium
CCACGGTTCCGCAGTACGACGTGAACCTGCCCTTTATCAGCATGAATGCCTCTGGCCCGCTGCACCTCAACATCAAGTTGTCACGCTCCAAGCTGGAAAGCCTGGTCGAGGACCTGATCGCCAAAACCATCGGCCCCTGCGAACAGGCGCTGAAGGATGCCGGTATCCGGAAGTCGGAAATCGACGAAGTGGTGCTGGTCGGCGGTATGACCCGCATGCCCAAGGTGGTCGATGCCGTGAAGGAGTTCTTCGGCCGCGAACCGCACAAGGGAGTCAATCCCGATGAAGTCGTCGCCCTGGGTGCCGCCGTTCAGGCCGGTGTTCTGCAAGGCGACGTCAAGGACGTATTGCTGCTTGACGTGACACCGCTGACGCTTGGCATCGAGACGCTGGGCGGCGTTTTCACACCGCTTATCGAGCGGAATACGACGATCCCGACCAAGCGGAGCCAGACCTTCTCCACTGCTGACGACAATCAGTCGGCCGTGACCATCCGTGTGTTCCAGGGTGAGCGGCCGATGGCGGCCGACAACAAGATGCTGGGCCAGTTCGACCTGGTCGGCCTGCCGCCAGCCCCGCGTGGCGTGCCGCAGGTGGAAGTGACCTTCGATATAGACGCCAACGGCATCGTCAATGTGGCCGCTAAGGACAAGGCGACCAACAAGGAACAGTCGATCCGCATCCAGGCCAACGGCGGCCTCTCCGACGCGGATATCGAAAAAATGGTGCAAGAGGCCGAGGCCAATAAGGCCGCGGATGAAAAGCGTAAGTCGCTTGTCGAGGCCAGGAATCAGGCCGACGCGGCGTTGCACTCCACTGAAAAAGCCCTGGCTGAGCACGGGGACAAGGTGACCAGCGACGAAAAGGCGGCGATCGAGACCGCGCTCTCCGACCTGAAAGCCATCAAGGACGGCGAGGACGCGGCTGAGATAAACACCAAGACCCAGGCCCTGATTCAGGCTTCGATGAAGCTGGGAGAGGCCATGTACAAGGCTCAGAGCTCCGGTGAAGCCGGCGCTGAGGAGCCGGCCGCCAAGGCCGACGACGGCGTCGTCGATGCCGAGTTCGAGGAAGTCGACGACAACAAGCCCAATTAATACGGCTTCCGAGTCTTGACGTCTCGCCGAATGGTCGTGGTCCAAATCTCAGGCGATAAAGCCCTGGGGAATGTCGCCGTGACCACGAAGGCAATGCCCCCGTCCCTGCGCCGTTGCGGCTTGCAGCAGGGCGGGGCCGCTACCACTTCCCATTCTTCTGCAAGCTGAACGGACCGGTCCTGATCCGATGCGCGACTATTACGAGATCCTGGGGCTGTCGAAGAGCTGCGAAGGCGACGCGATCAAAGCCGCCTTCCGCAAGGCGGCCATGGAATGCCACCCCGACCGCAACCCCGGCTGTGAGAAATCCGAGAGCCGATTCAAGGAATGCAACGAGGCCTATTCGGTCCTATCCGACCCGCAGAAACGGGCGGCCTATGACCGGTTCGGCCATGCCGGGGTGAACGGCAATGCCGGCATGGGTGGCGGCGGCCCCGGCTTTGCCGACATGAACGACATCTTCTCCGAAGTGTTTGGCCAGGCCTTTGGCGATATGTTCGGCGGTGGGCGGCAGGGCCAGCAACAGCGCCGTGGCCCCTCGCGCGGCGATGACCTGCGCTATGATCTCGAGATCAGCTTGGAACAGGCCTATGCTGGGGCCGAGGTGGAAATTGATGTGCCAGTCTCCATCACCTGCGAGCCCTGCGAGGGTCGGGGTGCCAAGCCGGGTAGCCAGCCCACGGTCTGCGGCGGCTGCGGCGGTGCTGGGCGAGTGCGCGCCTCTCAGGGCTTTTTCCAGATCGAACGCACCTGTCCGCGCTGCGGGGGCGCGGGGCAGCTGATCCTTGACCCGTGCCCGAGTTGTCATGGCCAGGGCCATATCCGTAAGACGCGCACCCTGCAGGTCAAGATTCCGGCCGGTGTAGACGATGGCTCGCGCATCCGCCTGGCGGGCGAGGGCGATGCGGGTGGTCGCGGCGGCCCGAGGGGTGATCTCTACATCTTCCTGTCGGTTGAAAACCACGACCTGTTCGAGCGCGATGGTCTGGATCTGCTCTGTACCCTGCCTGCACCCATGGCCAAAGCGGCCTTAGGGGGCGAGATTGAGGCCCCTTGTCTGCTGGGGGGTGAAAACTGTGATGGCAAGCCGAAGGTGATGATCAAGATCCCCGAAGGCGCACAGACCGGCCACACCGTGCGGGTCAAGGGTCGCGGCATGCCCAGCCTGCGCAACCCGCGCCAGCGTGGCGATTTGGTGGTGGAGCTGTTCGTTGAGACACCGTCCAAGCTCAACGCCCGTCAGAAGGAACTGTTGCTTGAGCTTGCTGGGCTTTGCGGCGATCAGCAGCACCCGCAGTCGGCTAAATTCGGCGGCAAGGCTAAGAAGTTCTGGGAAAAACTAGGCTAAAACTCCGGCCAATGGACGACGCCGCCGCCCCGCTTCCTGAAGCCTTTGACGCCACCGGCGCTACGCCGGTGATGGCGCAGTTCTTCGAGGCCAAGTCGCAACAGCCCGACGCCCTGGTGTTCTTCCGCATGGGCGATTTCTACGAGCTGTTCTTCGAAGACGCGGTGAAGGCGTCCGCCGCTCTGGGCATTGCCCTGACCGCGCGAGGCCAGCACAACGGTGGCCCGATCCAGATGTGCGGCGTGCCGGTGCATGCGGCTGAGGCCTATTTGGCCAAGCTCATCCGTTCGGGCTTCAAGGTCGCCGTCTGCGAGCAGATGGAAAGCCCGGCCGAGGCGCGCAAACGCGGCTCGAAATCCATCGTGCGGCGCGCGTTGGTGCGGGTGGTGACGCCCGGCACGCTCACCGAAGACAGCCTGCTCGATGCGCGCGGATCAAACCGCCTGGCCGCCTTGGCGGTGCGGGCTGGTACGGCGGCGGTGGCCAGCGTGGACATCTCGACGGGCGATGTCGAGGTGCTGAGCGTCGAGCCCAGCGGCATTGCAGCGGCCTTGGCGTCCCTCGGCGCTGCGGAGGTGCTGGTCCCGGACCGGCTGTTCGCCGATGAAACCCTGAGCGCCGCGCTCAAGAGCATCGGCGGTCTTGTGCAGCCCATGGCCAGCGCTCTGGCCGAACCCTATGCAAGTCTTTCCCGCCTGCAGCGCCTCTACGGCGTGGCTTCGCTGGACAGTTTTGGAGATTTCTCCGCCGCCGAGATCAGCGCGCTCGGATTGATCGCCGCCCACCTCGAAATCACCCAGGCTGGTAAGCTTCCCGCCCTGCGCCCACCCCGCCGTACCGCCCAGGGCGAGGTCATGGCCATAGACCCGGCCGCGCGCACCAGTTTGGAAATCGAACGCAGCACGTCCGGTTCGCGCGAAGGGTCGCTGCTGGGTGCGATCGACCGCACGGTCACCTCCGGCGGGGCGCGGCTTCTGGCCGCCCGTCTGGCGCGGCCTCTGCTGGACCCGGCGCGGATCGACCGGCGGCTGGACGCCGTCGAATGGTTCTTTGAGCGTTATGATCTGCGACAGGGTGTGCGCGAGGGGCTCAAGAGCGCCGGCGATCTGGAGCGGGCCTTCTCGCGGCTTAGTCTGGGTCGCGGCGGACCGCGCGACCTTGGCATCCTGCGCGATGCCCTTCATTGCGGCGAGGCCCTGGCCGCCCTGGCGCGGTCGTCGACAGATGCCTTGAATACCTCGCCCGCCAATATCGATTCGGCGCTGCGACGCCTGACCGTATCTTTAAATCCGGAGCTAGCCGCCTATCTTGCCGACCTGCGTGAGGGGCTGGGCCCCGACTTGCCGGCCCAAGTCCGCGACGGCGGCTTTGTCGCGGTCGGCGTCCGCCCCGAACTCGATCAGGCGCGCTCGCTGCGCGATGGCAGCCGCCGCGTGATCCTTGAGCTGGAGCAGGCGCTGATGGCCTTGAGCGGCGTGCCCTTGAAGGTGCGCCACAACGCCGTGCTGGGCTATTTCGTCGAGGCTACCGCTGGCAAGGCCGACCCGCTTCTGCAGGCTCCGCTCAATGCGACCTTCATCCACCGCCAGACCCTGGCCAACCAGGTGCGGTTTACAACTGTGGAACTCGCCGACCTGGACGCCAAGATCGCCGCCGCCGGCGAGCGGGCGCTGGGGATCGAGGTGGCGACCTTTGAGACATGGCGCGAACACGCCGTGGCGCTTAGCGCACCGATTCAGCAGGCCGCTGCCGCCCTGGCCGCGCTCGATGTCGCCAGCGCCCTTGCCGAATGGGCCGCCGACTGCGGGGCGGTGCGGCCCAAGATTGATGCATCCCTAGCCTTTGAGGCCGAGGCCGCGCGCCATCCGGTGGTGGAGGCGGCGGTCAAGCGCACCGGCGAACCCTATACGCCAAACGATTGCCGGCTGGACGCCGACGGAGCCGTGGGCGCGCGGTTGACGATCGTTACCGGGCCGAACATGGCTGGAAAATCGACTTTCCTGCGCCAGAACGCCCTCCTGGCGGTGCTAGCCCAGGCGGGCTGTTTCGTGCCGGCAAAGCGCTTGCGCCTGGGCGTGGTCGACAAGCTATTCAGCCGCGTCGGCGCGGGCGATGACCTGGCGCGTGGCCGCTCCACCTTCATGATGGAGATGGTCGAGACCGCCGCAATCCTGGTGCAAGCGACGCCACGTAGCCTGGTGATCCTGGATGAGATCGGTAGGGGCACCGCAACCTGGGACGGCCTGGCGATTGCCTGGGCCTGTGTCGAGGCCCTGCATGAAACCAACCGCTGCCGCGCCCTCTTCGCCACCCACTATCATGAGCTGGCCCAGTTGGAGGGGCGTCTGAGCCACCTCTCCAACCTGTCGATGAAAGCACGCGAGTGGAATGGTGAACTGGTGTTCCTGCACGAGGCGCAGGAAGGCCCAGCCGACCGATCCTATGGGGTGCAGGTGGCTAAGCTGGCGGGTGTGCCCATGCCGGTGGTGATTCGCGCCCGCGAAGTGCTGGACCGGCTAGAGCGGGAAGGACGGTCGCAGATTGGGCTCGACGCCCTGCCGCTGTTTGCCGCCTTCGCCGAGGAGGTCGCGCCCGACCCGGTCGCCAATAGTGCGGTGGCCAAGGCGGTGGCAGACCTGGAAATCGACCACATGAGCCCGCGCGAGGCGCTGGACACACTCTACCGGCTCAAACTGTTGCTCTGACGATCACAGCTAAAGTCCGTCATCCCGGCCACAGCGAAGCGGAAAGCTAGGACCCAGTGCGAGGTGCGCCGGCCTCTGGGTCCCGGATCGGCGCGGCTGGCGCCGCTTGTCCGGGATGACGGTGAAAATATGCCCGCCCACCTTCTGACTATCGCGCCGGTTTGGCTGCGACAAGGCGCGCGGGGCCCTATATGGATCGGCGAACATCGCTAAGCTGAAGGCCGAATGCCCCGCCGCCTAAAACCTACCAAGCTCGAGCATGTGGTCGACGGCCACGCCCTGCGCGCGCGTCTGTCCGCGGCGGCGCTCGACGCCTTGGGCGATGAGGCCGAGCAGCGCCGTCGTGCGTTGGATATCCTGCGCCAGGCGCTATTTCGCGGGCGGATGATCGCCAAGGAGCGGCTGGAAAACGGTGCTGGTGGCATAGAGACTGCGCGGCTCTTGAGCGGCGTCACCGACGAGGTCGTCACGGCCCTGTATGACTTCACCACAGTGCACGTGTTCCGCGCGCGCAATCCGACCGAGGGCGAACGGCTTTGCCTGCTGGCGGTGGGCGGCTATGGTCGCGGCACCCTGGCCCCTTACAGCGACTTGGATCTGCTGTTCCTGCGTCCCTACAAACAGACCCCGCACGCCGAGAGCGTGATTGAATATATGCTCTATTCCCTGTGGGACCTGGGCTTCAAGGTCGGGCATGCCTCGCGAACAGTCGAGGAATGTATCAAGCTTTCCAAGGCCGACTTCACCATCCGCACCTCGATTCTTGAGGCGCGACGCCTGACCGGTGACGAGGCGCTCGGTGCCGATTTGGTCAAGCGGTTCGGCGATGAGGTTATCAAGCCGCCCGGTTCGGCCGCTGCCTTCGTGTCCGCCAAGCTGCATGAGCGCGACGAGCGGCATGCCCGCGCCGGCATGAGCCGCTACATGGTCGAGCCAAACGTCAAGGAGGGGAAGGGCGGCCTGCGAGACCTGCACACCCTGATTTGGATCGCCGAATACCTGCATGGCGTGAACAGCGACAACGTCTTCAGCCTCGCCATGTTCGATGACCGCGAGCGGCGCACCTTCCATCGCGCGCTCGACTTCCTGCACGCTGTGCGGGCCCACCTACACTTCACTACCGGTCGCCCCGAAGAGCGCCTGACCTTCGACCTGCAGCCTGAGATCGCTCGCCGCATGGGCTATGGCGACCGCACCCGAAGCGGTGCCGACCAGCCGGCGGTCGAGCGGTTCACCCGCCGTTATTTCCTGATCGCCAAGGAGGTCGGGGCCCTGACCCGTACCTTCACTGCCAGCCTCGAGGCCGAACGCCTGAAGGGCGAGCCGCGCGGCCTGTCGCGGTTCCTGCCGCGCTCGGGCAAGACCCGGCGCAAGTCGCTCGATCATGAAGGCTTCTTCGAGGAAAACGGCCGGCTCAACATCGAGGATCTGTCGATCTTCGAGGGCGATCCGGTCGATCTGATCCGCCTGTTCAAGATTGCCGATCAGCGCGACCTCGATATCCACCCGCAGGCCTTTACCGCCGTGACGCGCAGTCTTGGCCTGATCACCGCTCGGGTGCGCAAAGACCCGGAGGCGGTGCGCGCCTTCCTCGACGTGCTGGCTCACGGGCGCGACACCTATCGCATCCTGACCCTGATGAACGAGGCCGGGGTGCTGGGCCGGTTCATCCCGGAGTTTGGGCGCATCGTCGCCCAGATGCAGTTCAACATGTATCACTCCTACACGGTGGACGAGCACACGCTGCGGGCTGTCGGCACCATCGGCGACATCGTCGCCGGACGGTTGATGGATGAGCATCCGCTGTCGGTATCGATCATGCCCCTGATTGACGACCGCGAGAGCCTGTTTCTGGCCATGCTGTTGCACGACACCGGCAAGGGAGGGCCTGACGGTCAGGAGATCGGCGGCGCACGGGCGGCGCGGGCCGTGGGCGAGCGCATGGGGCTCGATCCCGCCAAGATCAATCTGATTGCCTGGCTGGTGGAACACCATCTGGTGATGAGCGACTTTGCCCAGAAGCGCGACGTGGCCGATCCGGGCACGGTGGCCGCTTTCGCCAATATCGTTGAGAATCCAGAACGCCTGCGCATGTTGCTGGTCATCACCGTGGCTGATATCCGTGCCGTGGGGCCGGGGGTTTGGAACGGCTGGAAGGGCCAACTGCTGCGTGAGCTCTATGCGGCGACAGAAGCCGTGTTCCGTGGCGGACGCGGTTCTGAAGGCGCAGCCAGTGTGCGCCGTCACCAATCGGAACTCGCCGCCCAGGCGCGCGAGGCCATGATCGCGGCCGATCCTGAAGCCGCGGAATGGGCCGCCCAGCTTGAAGACGCCTATTTTGTTGCCTTCCAGACTGACCAGCTGGCCGCCCACGCCATGCTTTCACGCCGAGCCACAATTGGCGCCGGCGCGGCGGCCGAGGCCCGCATTGATCGGGCTCACAATGCCGCCGAAGTGGTGGTTGCTGCGCGTGACCGGCCGGGCCTGTTCGCGGACCTATCGCTGGCTATCAACAGCCTGGGTGCCAACGTTGTCGGGGCCCGGGTGTTTACCTCTCGAAACGGCGAGGCGCTCGACGCCTTCTATGTGCAGGACGTCGCCGGCGATCCATTCGGATCTGACAATCCGCGTATGTTGCAGAAGCTGGTCACCACGCTGGAAGCCGCAGCGCGCGGCGAGACCGCCACCTTGGAGACGCGCCGCCCCTACGAACTGGGCCGGGCCGCGGCCTTCTCGATCGCCCCGTCCGTGGCGGTTGATAATGACTCGTCGGACCATTCCACGGTCATCGAAGCCTCGGGTCGCGACCGCGCCGGGCTGATGGAGGCCCTGGCCCGGATTCTGGCCCAGGCCGGCCTGTCGATCCAGTCTGCCCATATTGAGAACTATGGAGAGCGGGCAGTTGACGCCTTCTACGTGCAGACCCTGGACGGCGGCAAACTGACCGACGCCAAGCGCATCGCTACCCTCAAGGCCAGCCTGCTCGTCGCTATCGACTTGCCGGAAGATGCGGCCCGATCGCGCCTGCACCGTGCGCGCGCCAGTGCGGCCCGCTAGGTGGCCATGATTTCCAAAAGCCTTGACCCGTCGTCCGCGAAGCGTGGCGGCGGGATGATCCGCAACTCCATGATCTATTCCGGCCTGACCTTGGTCAGCCGACTGCTCGGCTTCGCCCGCGATATTTTTATAACCGCCAAACTGGGTGCGAGCCTGACACCAGCGGCCGACGCCTTCCAGACAGCGCTCGCCTTTCCCAACCTGTTCCGCCGCATCTTTGCCGAGGGGGCCTTCGCGGCCGCCTTCGTGCCGGCCTATGCCAAGTCTCTAGAAAAAGACGGCGAGGCAGTTGCCGACGAACTGGCCGGGGACGCCATGGCCACCCTGGCTGCAGCGACCATCCTGATCACCCTGGTCTGCGAACTGGCCATGCCGTGGCTGATGTATGCGATCAATTTCGGCTTCGTCGACCAGCCGCTCAAGTTCAAGCTGGCGGTTCTGCTGACCCAGATTACCATGCCTTACCTGCCATGTATGGCTATCGTCGCCCACCTCTCGGGGGTGCTGAATGCACGCGGTCGGTTCGTGCTCTCGGGGGCCGCCCCGGTCCTCTTGAACCTCTGCTTGCTGGTCGCGGTGATCCCGCAACACGATCCAGTGCATGCGGCCATTGCCTGTTCGATCTCGGTTATCGCTGCCGGCATATTCCAAGCGGCTCTGTTGGCCTGGGGTGTCAAACAGACCGGGGCAAAGGTGCACTGGCGCCTGCCGCATCTCACCCCGGAGGTGAAGGCCCTGGTGGCGCGCGCCGTGCCGGGCGCTATCGCCGCCAGTGCTGTGCAACTTAACATATTCGTCAGCGCCAACCTGGCCAGTTTCGTCAACGGCGGTCGTACCTGGTTGGCCACAGCCGACCGGCTCTATCAGCTGCCGCTGGGCTTGGTGGGCGTCGCCATCGGGGTAGCTTTGCTGCCGCGCCTGTCGCGCGCGGTCTACGCCAAGGATGCGGTCGAGGCGCAGGGCGCGATGGATCAAGCCGTCACCTTTGCCATGGCCCTGACCCTGCCGGCCGCAGCGGCCATGGCGGCGATCCCGCTGTTCCTTGCAGACGCTCTGTATGTGCGCGGGCAATTCACGATGTTCGACGCCCAACAAACCGCCGGTGCGTTGTTCTTTTACGGCCTGGGCGTGCCGGCCTTCGTGCTGCAACAGCTCTATTCGCGCGCCTTCTTCGCGCGGCAGGATACCAAGTCGCCGATGCGTTTCGCGCTGATTTCCATGGCGGTGAATATCGCGGCAGGTGTGGTTCTGTTCAAGCTGATGGGGGTCAGCGGCATCGCCGCCGCCACGGCGCTGGCCTCCTGGATCAACGTTGGCCAGATGGCCTTCACCCTAGCCAAACGCGGTGACTATGCGCCCAGCCTAGCGGCCTGGTCGCGCCTCGCGCGGATCGCGGCGGCCACGGCGGTTCTGGCCGCCTTGCTGAGTGCTGCCGGACATTGGCGCGCCCTGATCGAGGCCCCGTTCCAGGTCATCCGCTGGCACGGCAAGAGTGTTGGTTCCAAGGAGATTGCTATCGCCCTGACTTTCATCGGCGCAGTCTTGGCCTATCCGCCCCTGCTATTTGCCAGCGGCGGGCTGAAACTGGCTGAGATCAAGGCGGCGCTGCGCCGACGCGAGGGGTTGGCCGACGACGACCTGGGCAATACACCGGCCGGTGCCTGATTGCCCTAGCCGGGCCGCTCGGCTAAGTCGCACCTGTCGTGCGCACGCACGTTTCCGCGCGCCTTACGTCGCCCTTGTCAGAAGATTTTTGTCATGACCGACCAGCCCTCTCCCGGTGTTTCTGGCGCCGACTATTCCGGCCCTCAACGGGTGCTAAGCGGCGTGCAGCCCTCTGGTGCCCTGCACCTTGGTAACTACCTGGGCGCGCTCGTGAAGTTTGCCCGGCTGCAGCACGTGCAGCCAACCTTCATCTTTGTGGCCGACCTGCACGCCATCACTGTGTGGCAAGAGCCGGCCAAGCTGGCCGCCCAGACCCGTGAAATCGCCGCCGCCTATCTGGCTGCCGGTCTTGATCCGGCCAAGGCCGCTATCTTCCCGCAATCGGCCGTGCCCGAACACGCCGAACTGGCCTGGGTGTTCAACTGTGTCGCGCGGCTCGGCTGGCTCGACCGCATGACCCAGTTCAAGGAAAAGAGCGGCAAGCACAAGGAGCGCTCGTCCGTGGGCCTCTACACCTACCCCGTGCTGCAGGCCGCGGACATCCTGGTCTATAAGGCGACCCACGTGCCGGTTGGCGAGGACCAGAAGCAGCACCTCGAACTGACCCGCGACATTGCCGCCAAGTTCAATCACGACTTCGATGCCCCCGGCTTTTTCCCTCTGCCCGAACCCTTGGTGCAAGGGCCAGGCGCGCGCGTGATGTCGTTGCGTGACGGCGCGGCCAAGATGAGCAAGTCGGATGAAAGCGACTATAGCCGCATCAACCTGACCGACGACGCCGACGCGATCGCCCAGAAGATCCGAAAGGCCCGCACCGATGCGGCCCCCCTGCCAGAGACGCTTGAAGATCTTGCGACGCGCCCAGAGGCCGACAACCTTGTGGGTATCTATGCCGCCCTTGCCAATCAGACCAAGGCCGAGGTTCTGGCGCAGTATGCGGGCCAGGGCTTTGGCAGTTTCAAACCCGCCCTGACCGAGGTCATGGTCTCCACCCTGGGCCCGGTCACTGCGAGGCTGAAGGATTACCTGTCTGACCCGGGCGAGATCGACTCCATCCTGGCCACCGGGGCTGCCCGCGCCCGCCAAATCGCTCGCCCCGTGGTTGATGAGGTGCGTAAGCGGGTGGGGTTCTGGGGGGCGTAAGGGCCCCAAAGCTTGCGAAAAAAGCCATTCGGCTCCATCTATCTGCCATGTTCATCCAGACTGAGACCACGCCCAACCCGCAGGTACTAAAGTTCATGCCCGGCCGCGCCGTGCTTGCGGATGGCGGCATGGAGTTTCCTAACGCCGAGGCTGCGGCGCGCTCACCCCTGGCCAGCGCCCTGTTCGCCCTCGATGGGGTGACCAAGGTCTATCTGGGCAATGATTTCCTGACTGTCGGCAAGTCCGAAGGCCGCGAATGGTCGCACCTGAAGGCACCGGTTCTGGCCGCAGTGATGGATCACTTCACCAGCGGCCGTCCGACCCTGCTGCACGAGGACGGGACCGCAGACGAGATCGACTACGAGGGCGACACCATCCAGATCGTGCAGGAGATCAAGGACCTGCTCGATGCCAAGATCCGTCCGGCCGTGGCCCAGGACGGTGGCGACATCGTGTTCGACCGCTTCAATCCCGAGACCGGCATGGTCTATCTGCACATGCGCGGGGCCTGTTCGGGTTGCCCCTCTTCGGCCATGACCCTGAAGGCTGGGGTCGAGAACATGCTCAAGCATTATGTGCCTGAGGTGACGGGCGTCGAGGCCGTCCTGTAGAAGGCTTTTTTGGCTTTCCGCGCCTCTCCCAATTGTAATTTCCAGCCTCGTTCCCATTTCGCAACTGCAACTGTTGCACATTTGGAGATCAGACCATGTCTGACGCCCCCGCCGCCACGCGCCATGCGCCTCTGGCCCCCGCCGCCCTTGATCAGATTTTCCGCGACGCCCGCACCCGGAACGCCTGGGATCCAAAGCCGCTCCCGGAAAGCGTGCTGCGCGAACTGTATGACCTGATGAAGTGGGGCCCGACGCTCGCCAACAGCGCTCCGGCGCGGTTCATGTTCGTGACCAGCGACGAGGGCCGCCAAAAACTGTCCGCGTCGGCATTTGACGGCAATAAGGCTAAGATCCTGCAGGCTCCCGTCACGGTCATCGTCGGTCAGGATCTGGATTTCGCCGACCATCATCCGCGGCTGTTCCCGGCTGCGCCGGGCCTGTTGGCCGGGGTGAAGGGCACCCCCGCCGCCGAGGCGATCGCCGCCCAAAACAGCTCGCTGCAGGGTGCCTATTTGATCGTCGCCGCCCGTTCGCTGGGCCTGGACGCGGGCCCGATGGCCGGCTTCGATAAGGCCGCCGTCGATGCGGCCTTCTTCGCTGGAACCCGTATCAAGTCGAACTTCATCGTCTCGCTGGGCTACGGCACCGACGAACACCTCTATCCGCGCGGGCCGCGCCTGGCGTTTGAGGAAGCCGTCACGATCGTGTGAGTGTGACGGCCAAAAGGGGCTCCTTTTTTTGGGGCCTAACGCGCTCAAAATTATAAAAACGAGACTTAAGTTCCGCTTCGGATGATTTCCTCCGAAGCGGAAAGGCTCTAACGCCTAGCGGGTGATGATCCTCGCCCTCGATACCTGCCTCTCGGCCTGCGCCGGTGCCATCGTCAAAGACGGTGTCGTGCTCGCCAAGGCGATTGAGCCCATGCAGCGTGGCCATCAGGAGCGTATTGCCGGCATGACCGAGGCGCTGATGGCGCAGGCCTCTGTCGGTTTTTCCGAACTTGACCGCATCGCCGTCACCGTCGGTCCTGGCTCCTTCACCGGTTTGCGCATTGGCCTAGCCTTCGCCAAGGGGCTTTCCGTCGCCCTAGATATTCCCTGCGCCGGGGTTGGGGTGCTGGATGTGCTGGGGCGGAAGACCGGTGGCGGGTCTAGCCTGGTCGTCCTCGACGCCCGCGGCGGTCAGGTTCATTGCCAGGCTTTCGACGGCGGCTTGCCGGTGGGTCCAGCCATGACCTTAGATGTTGGTGCGGCCGCCCAACTGCGCGCGCCAGACCTACTGATCGGTGACGGCGCTTCGCTACTGGCCGCGGCCTTCCCGCTTGCGCGGCAGATCATCCCCGAGGCCTGCGATCCCGCGATTGTTGCTGCCCTCGGCGCAGCCGAACCCCCGCCGCCGCCCAATCCCGTCTATATGCGCGCCGCCTATGCGTAGCGCAGGCGATGCCGACGCTGCCTTGCTGGCGAGCCTGCATGCCGAGGCCTTCAACCGCCCGTGGAGCCAGTCCGCCTTTGAGGCCTTCCTCAGCGATCCGACGGTCTTCTGCCTGGTCATAGCGGAGGCTGGGTTCATCCTGTGGCGGACCCTCGCCGGAGAGGCCGAAATTCTGACCCTGGCCGTCTCGCCTGACGCGCGGCGGCGGGGGATAGCCCGCGCCCTGCTGGCGGGCGCGGTGGAACGCTCAGCTCAGGCCCCGGCCGAGTGGATATTCTTAGAGGTATCGGACCAAAATAGCGCCGGCCTAGCGCTCTATCGGCAAGCGGGATTCCAGGTCAGCGGACTGCGCAAAGGCTACTATGAAAGTGAGGCGAAGCCGGAAAATGCTCTGGTCATGCGTCTTTCCTTAACAGCGTCGTCAGCGCCGACTATAATCGATCCAGAAGATATTCCGCCGCGGAGTTGACCTTGGATCGCCTGGAGAAGCTTTGCATCGATAAGGGCATGCGGATGACCGAACAGCGCCGGGTCATCGCCCGTGTGCTGTCCCATGCCGAGGACCATCCCGATGTCGAGGAATTGCATCGCCGCGCCCATACCATCGATCCGCATATTTCAATCGCCACGGTCTACCGCTCGGTTCGGCTGTTTGAGGAGAGCGGGATCATTGAGCGCCACGACTTTCGCGACGGCCGCTCGCGCTATGAAGAGGCCCCTGAGCACCACCACGATCACCTGATCGATATGAAGACGGGCAAGGTGATCGAGTTCACAGACGACGACATCGAAGCGTTGCAGAACGCAATTGCCAAACGTTTGGGCTATAGGCTGGTGGACCACAGGCTGGAATTGTACGGCGTGCCTGTCGAGGAGTGACTTTGGACGACGCTTCGCCACCTTCACGGCGGCTCTACATCAAGACCTACGGCTGTCAGATGAATGTCTATGACAGCGAGCGCATGGCCGATGTCCTGCGCCCGCTCGGCTATTGCCTGACCGATCGGCCCGAGGGTGCCGACCTTGTGGTGCTCAACACCTGCCACATCCGTGAGCGGGCCACCGAGAAGGTGTTTTCCGAGCTCGGCAAGCTTAAGGCCATGAAGGCTGAGACAGGCGGTCGGATGAAGATCGCTGTGGCTGGCTGCGTTGCCCAGGCCGAAGGTGCCGAGATCATGCGTCGCCAGCCGGCAGTCGACCTCGTGGTCGGGCCGCAGGCCTATCATCAGCTGCCTGAGTTGATCGCCCGCGCCCACCGCAGTGACGGCGAGGTGCTGAGCGCCGACTTTGCGCCGGAAGCCAAGTTCGATTCCCTCGGCGCCGGTGGGGCCGAACGCCAGGCCAACGGCGTCACCGCCTTTCTGACCGTGCAGGAAGGGTGCGACAAATTCTGTAGCTTCTGTGTGGTGCCCTATACGCGAGGCCCGGAATTCTCTCGCCCTGCGGCGGCGATCCTGGCTGAGGCCCGCGCCCTGGCCGAACAAGGCGTGCGCGAAGTCACCCTGCTGGGCCAGAACGTCAATGCCTACGCCAGCGAGATTGGCGGGCTGGCGGACCTCTGCCGTGCCCTGGCGGCGATCCCGGGCCTGGACCGGCTCCGCTACACCACCAGCCACCCCCGCGACATGGACGACGCCCTGATTGCGGCCCACGCCGACCTTGAAGCGCTGATGCCCTATCTGCATCTGCCGGTGCAGGCCGGATCGGACCGCATCCTACGGGCCATGAATCGTGGCCATGATGCCAAGACTTATCTCGCCCTGGTCGACCGCATCCGCAATGCGCGGCCGGACTTGGCTTTGAGCGGCGATTTCATTGTTGGTTTTCCTGGCGAGACCGAGGCTGATTTCCAGGCCACACTCGATCTGGTCGAGGCGGTCAACTACGCCAGCGCCTTCACCTTCAAATATTCGCGCCGCCCGGGGACCCCCGCGGCAAGCCTGTCCGGTCAGGTTGACGAGACCGTAAAGGCCGAACGGCTGGAGCGCCTCAACACTTTGATCGAGCGTCAGCGGCAGGCCTTCAACGCTGTGCAGGTCGGGAAAACCCTGTCGGTGTTGATCGATCGCAAGGGCCGCTACAAGGGCCAAATCGGCGGCCGCAGCCCCTATCTCCAGGCGGTGCATCTGGATGGGCCCGAACGGCTAATCGGCCAGATCGTGCCTGTTAAAATCGTGGGGCTTGGCCCCAATGCGCTTTCTGGCCATCTGGATATTTTGGAACCGGCTTGAGCCAGACACACGAATTCATTCCCCTGTCCGACCTATCGGTCCGCGCCGTGGCCGGTGCCGGTGGGCACCACGCGGCCCTGATCGAGGACGCCTTTAAGGTGCTGATTGAAACGCCCGGCGGCGGCGTGTCCCTGGCGGGTGACCCGCGCGGCAAGGCGGGCGCGAAGCGGGCGATCAATATTCTGGCCGAGCGCGCCGATACGGGCCTGGAGGTGGAAGTGCCGGACGTGCGTGCCGCTATCGGCCAAGCGCGCGTTGGCGACAGCAAGGCGACCCCCGCGGCTGGCCGGCGGGGCGGAGTTGCGCCTCGAACAGCCGCCCAGGCCCGCTATCTCGATTCCATGGCAACCCATCCGCTGGTGTTCGGGCTTGGACCCGCCGGCACGGGTAAGACCTTTCTTGCCGTCGCCCATGGCGCGGGCATGTTGATGCGCGGCGAGGTCGATCGACTGGTCGTCACCCGCCCGGCGGTGGAGGCCGGCGAACGATTGGGCTTTCTGCCCGGTGATCTGACCGAGAAGGTCGATCCCTACATGGCCCCGATCTGGGAGGCTTTGACCGACATCCTGGGGGCCGATCAGATGCGTCGTCGTCGCGACCGAGGCGAGATTGAAGTGGCCCCGATCGCCTTCATGCGCGGCCGCACCCTGAGCCATTGCTTCGTGATCTGCGACGAGGCCCAGAACGCTACGCGATTGCAGATGAAGATGGTGCTGACCCGCCTGGGCGAAGGCTCACGCATGGCGGTTACCGGCGATCCAAGCCAGGTTGATCTCTTGCGCACTGCCGACAGCGGCCTGGCCCATGCCGTGGGCCTGCTGGACGGCGTTGAGGGCGTTGCCGTGGCCCGGTTCACCGCTGGAGACGTCGTGCGTCACCCGCTGGTCGAGCAGATCGTCCGCGCCTACGAGGCCGAAAAACCTCACGAGGGGCGATGACCCCCCGGTTCGAGGTCGAGGTCGAGGACCCCGCCTGGGCGGCGGCCCTGCCCGAGGCGGCACAGATCGCCGCGATCGCCGGGGAGGCTGCCCTGCCCGCCGAATATGCCGGCGGCGTGGTCGTGCTACTGACCGATGATGCGGCCGTGCGTGCGCTCAACACGCGCTTTCGCGGTAAGGACGCGGCGACCAATGTTCTGTCATTCCCGGCACCGCCCAATCTCGACGATCACATCGGCGACATAGCGCTGAGCTATGGCGTCTGCGCTGCCGAGGCCAAGGCCCAAGGCAAGACCCTTGCCGCCCATCTTCAGCATCTTGTGGCGCACGGGGTGCTGCATCTAGTAGGCTTCGATCATGAGACCGATGAGGACGCGGAAAAAATGGAGGCAAGGGAGCGTGCAATCCTTGCCGGCCTGGGCGTCGTTGATCCCTATGTCTGAGGTCTGATGTCCGGTTCCGATGACTTCTTTGGCAGTCCCCCTGCCAGCCGCGGCTTCCGCGCCCTGTTGCGGCAGATGCGGCGCGGCGGAAAGGCCGAGGTGGAGCGGCACGATAGCCTTGAGGGCGAACCCGACCTTGTCGACCAGGCCCAGGCGTTTCAGACCCTGCGCGTGGCCCAGGTGATGACGCCGCGCACTGACATTACCGCTTTGGAGGCCAACGAACCCTTCGCCGCCGTGGTGGCCCAGTTTGCCGAGAGCGAGCACTCGCGCATGCCGATCTATCGCGACACCCTCGATGACCCGCTGGGCGTGGCTCACATCAAGGACGTCTTCAAGCTGCTGTCGCAGCCCGAAGGCGAGCGTCCGGCCCCTGACGATCCGGTGCTGCACAAGTTGCGCCGCGAGACCTTGTATGTCCCCGCGTCGATGCGGGCGGCGGACCTGCTGCTGCGTATGCGTTCGTCGCGAATCCATATGGCCCTGGTCATCGACGAGTTCGGCGGCACCGACGGCTTGGTCACCATGGAAGACCTGATTGAAGCTGTGGTGGGCGATATCGACGACGAGCATGACGAGGCCGAGAGCGCCAATCTGATCGAACGTCCGGGCGGCATCGTCGAAGCCGACGGCCGCACCCCGCTGGAGACACTCGAGGCGGCGATGGGCATGGCCCTGGCCCCTGAAGATTTGGATGAAGAGATCGAAACTGCGGCGGGTCTGGTCACCACCCTGGCGGGCCGCGTGCCGCAGCGCGGCGAAGTTATCGCCCATCCGGCAGGGTTCGAGATCGAGGTGCTGGATGCCGATCCCCGGCGTGTGAAACGCATCCGCATGCGGCCCGCGCCACCGGCGATTGCCACCGGGCCGGACGCGGCGTGACTCTGCCGCGCTTGGGCCGGGCCCGGACAAGGCGGCTGCTGTGCCTGGTCGCGGGCGCTGCTGCCGCCCTGGCCTTTCCACCGTTTGGGTTCCTGCCGGGCTTGCTCGGCTATGGCCTGCTCATGCACCTGATAGAGCGACCATTCGTCGCAGAGGGCGGCGTTGGGACACTGAAGTCGGCCTTTCTGGCGGGCTGGCTGGCCGGCCTGGCCTTTTTTGCCATCGGCGTTTGGTGGGTGGCAGAGGCCTTCCTGGTCGACGCCGTTCACCAGGGCTGGATGGCCCCCTTCGCGGTTATGCTCTTGGCCGGCGGCTTGGCGCTGTTCTGGGGCCTGGGCGCGGTGCTGTACGTTCAGCTCAAAGGTCGATCGGTGTGGCGCGCCATCATCTTTGCCGGCTGCTTTGCCGCCGTCGAATGGCTGCGTGGCAATCTATTGACCGGCTTTCCCTGGAACCTTCCGGGCGAAACCTTTCGCGCCGGCTCGGCCCCTTCACAGGGTGCGGCCCTGATAGGGTCTTACGGTATGACTTGGCTGGTGTTGGCCGTCAGCGCCGGCCTGACCGTGGTGCGCGAAGGTCGTAAGGGGTTGATCGCCGCCAGTCTGGCGGCCCTAAGTCTCGCCGGCCTGTTTGGGTATGGCCAGGCCCGCCTACACCACGCCGCCGCCCCTTTAGACGGAGCGCCGATTGTGCGCATCGTTCAGGCCAATGTGCCGCAATCCGCCAAGTACGATGAAGCGATGTTTTACGACATCGTTAGCCGCTACACGCGCCTGACACCCTCGCCGGGCAAGCCCGCCGACCTGGTGATCTGGCCCGAAGGTGCCCTGCCTACGGCGCTGGAAGACTATCTGGCGCCGGGAACCTGGACCCGTGAGGCCATCGCGCGCGCTCTTACCCCGGACCAGACCCTGATCGTCGGCGGCTACCGGCAGGAAAAGGGCCGATACTACAATAGTCTGCTCGCCTTGCACGGGCCGCAGCTGACCGTGCAGGGGCGCTATGACAAATTCCGCCTGGTGCCTTTCGGTGAATTTCTGCCGCTCGAACCGCTGTGGGGCGGGGTCAAACAGTTGGTCGCCGTGGGGGACGGTTTCAGCCCGGGCCCGCCGCCGGCGGCTATGTCCATTGGCAAGGGCCTGCCGTTGATTCAGCCGCTGATTTGTTACGAGAGCTTGTTTCCCGGCTTCACCCGCGAGGGTACCCGCCGCACCGGCCAGCGCGCCCACTTGATCGTGAACATCTCAAACGACGCCTGGTTCGGGGCTACGTCCGGACCACTGCAACATTTGAACCTAGCCAGCTATCGCGCCATTGAGGAAGGCCTCCCCTTGGTCAGGGCCACGCCGACCGGAGTCTCAGCAATTGTCGACGCCTATGGAAGGACTGTGCCGACGCGATTCCTGGGACTGGGCAAGATGGGCGCGCTCGAGGGCTCAATTCCGCCGAGCCTTCCGTCGTCGCTATATTCAGCATGGGGAAACACGCTGTTTTTGGTTTTGCTTTTTTTATCTTCTTCGACGGTTTTGTTGATTGACGGACGGCAAAGATTGCGGGACGAAACGTGGTTAACTCAAGCCTGCGGGCGATTTTCCCGTCCTGGGCGGAACAAGAACCGTGATGTCTGACGCTGACTACCGCTCACCCAATCCCATCGATCTGCACGTTGGAGCCCGCATTCGGACTCGTCGCAAAATCCTGGGAGTCAGTCAGGAAAAGCTGGCGGAGGCCTTAGGGCTCACATTTCAGCAGGTGCAGAAATACGAACGCGGCGCCAATCGTGTCAGTGCCAGCAAGCTGTATGAGATTGCCGCCGCGCTGCAGACCCAAATCGTATATTTCTTCGAGGGCTTGGCCGACCCTGCCCTGAGTCGCGGTGCGGTGGCAGAAAACGGTGCCGAGCAGTGCGTGCAGGACTTCCTGATGACGCCTGAAGGTTTGGAGTTGGCCGGTCTGTTCCCCAAGTTGCGGCGTGGCGCGGTGCGGCGGCGGATTCTCGAACTGGTTCGGTCGATGGCGGAAGACGACGCCTAGCAGAACCGTTATCCGCCATCGGCTTCTCTTGCGGATATAAACCTTGCTTTATATGTTCCCGACGATGGATGCAGGCTGCGTCCAAGGAGCAACAGCGTGACCCGTCCGTCTTATATCTTCACCAGTGAAAGCGTTTCTGAAGGCCATCCCGACAAGGTTGCTGATCGGATCAGCGATGTTGTCGTCGACGCTTTCCTTGAGCAAGCTCCCGAAGCGCGCGTCGCCTGCGAAACCATGGTGACGACCAATCGCATCATCCTGGCTGGCGAAGTTCGGGCCAATTCCAAGGAGCAGACCAAGCAGATTCTCCAGAGCCTGGAGCCCAAGGTGCGTGAGGCGATCAAGGACATAGGCTACGATCAGAAGGGCTTTTCCTGGAAAAAAGCCAAGTTCTCCAACCATCTGCACGGCCAATCGGCGCAAATCGCCCAGGGCGTCGATTCGTCCGAAAAGAAGGATGAAGGCGCCGGCGACCAGGGGATTATGTTTGGCTACGCCACCGATGAGACGCCAGAGCTGATGCCGGCGACGCTCCAATATAGCCACAACATCCTTCACCGCCTGGCGGCCCTGCGGCATGCGGGTACCCTAGAGGCCCTGGAGCCAGACGCCAAGAGCCAGGTCACCCTGCTGTATGAAAACGGTGTCCCGACCCAGGTTCTGAGCATCGTGGTCAGCCACCAGCACAAGCGCCGGATCGAGGGCAAGATCGCCACCTCCAAGCGCATGCTCGACCTGATCCGTCCGCACATCCTGCCGTTGTTCCCGGAAGGGATGATCACCAGGAAGACCCAGTGGCACGTCAACCCGACCGGCCGGTTCGAGATCGGCGGGCCAGATGGCGACTGCGGCCTCACCGGGCGCAAGATCATTGTCGACACCTACGGCGGCGCTGCCCCGCACGGCGGCGGGGCATTCAGCGGCAAGGACCCGACAAAGGTCGACCGCTCGGCGGCCTATGCGTGTCGGTACCTCGCCAAGAACGTCGTGGCCGCAGGCCTAGCCAAGAAGTGCACCATCCAGATTGGCTATGCGATTGGCGTGGCCAAGCCGCTGAGTTTCTATGTCGACCTTCACGGTGCCGACACGATCGATCCGGCGCTGCTAGAAAAGGCCCTGCCGGAAATGATGGGTGGCTGCACCCCGCGCGCCATCCGCGAGCATCTGGGACTGAACCGTCCGATCTATGCCCGCACGGCGGCCTACGGGCACTTTGGCCGCCAGCCTGACAACGAAGGTGGCTTCTCCTGGGAAAAAACCGACCTGGCTGTGGCGTTAAGCAAGCTCGGCTAGACGCCAGCAGCCATGACCACTCCCCAGCAACCGGGCGGCCCGCTGCGCAGCTTCGGGCGCCTGAAGGCGCGGCCATTGAAGGCGCGCCAAGCGGCACTGTTCGACAGTCTGTTGCCGAAGGTGGCGATTTCCCCCGAAGGCCCGGTCGCGGTTTCGGGCGAAACCTGGCTGGAAATCGGTTTTGGCGGCGGCGAGCATCTGGCAGCCCAGGCGGGTCGATACCCGGACGTTGCCTTCGTTGGTGCCGAGCCGTTTGTGAACGGCGTGGCCAGCGCGCTTCGGCACCTGGAAGAGGGCGCGCTGACCAATGTCCGCCTTTGGCAGGGCGATGCACGCGACCTGATCGCACGGCTACCGCCCGCAAGCCTGGCGCGGGTTTTCATCCTGTTTCCTGACCCCTGGCCCAAGGCGCGGCACAACAAGCGGCGGCTGGTACAGGCCGGGTTTCTCGAGGATTTGGCGGGGGTGATGGCCCCGGGTGCCGCCTTACGTTTTACGACCGACTGGGCGGACTATGCCGACCAAACCCAGCAGCTGGTCGACGCCTCGCCACTGTTTGCGCCGATTGAGGGCCGCGATCTGTCCGAACCGCCCGCCGATCACGTGACAACCCGCTATGAAGAAAAACGTTTGGGCGATATCGCGCCGGTGTGGATGGATTGGCGCAAGCTCTAGCAGATTTCGGCCAGGGCCCTATTTAGGGGGCGACCCGTAAGCTGGAGCGAATTGCCATGTCCCTGTCCCTCTACGAAGCCACTGTACCGCTCTTGCTGGGTACCCTCGCCAAACTCGATGCCCTGCTCGACAAGGCGGCGGCCAGCGAGATCTCGGACTCTGAGATCGTCGAGGCGCGCCTTACGCCCGACATGCTGCCCTTTTCCAAACAGATCCAGATTACATCCGACACTGCCAAGGGCGCTGTCGCGCGTCTCACGGGCGTTGAAAATCCCGCCATGGCGGACACCGAGACCACCCTTGCCGAGCTGAAAGACCGTATCGCCAAGACCGTCGCCTTTATCGAGGGTGTCGACAAGGCCGCTTTCGA
>CANKEA010000003.1 GCA_947480815.1 Caulobacterales bacterium
CGTCAGAGTCTCGGTACGGCTCCGGTCGAACATGGCGAAGGAATGGTGCGCCATCGCCGGAGCGGCGGCGCTCAAGGCATAAGCGGCGAAAGATAGGCCAAGCCAGCCCATGGCGTGTCGCATCGAGGTTCTCATCCGGTTGCGGACTGATCGTTAGGCTATTGGGACACAACTGCGCTCACGCCGCAATCTTCAGCGCAATTGCCGCTTTTGAGAGCCTAAAGCCATCGACCGGATGTACGGTGCCTAAGGCTTTCCGGTCGGCCGCTGGTCGGCGCGTTCGGTCTCGACCTGTAGTCGCAGCGCGCGCAGGTCGTCGCTGATCCGGAAAATGGCCACGTAGAATTCGCAGAGGGCGCGCCACAGCAGCACCAGGGCACCGGCGACGAGCAGGCCTGCCACGGCTACGGGAATGGCCAGAATCTTGCCCAGGATCGCTGTCTCGCGCAGGGCCACGCCGACGGCGGCACCCACCGACGAAAACGCCACCAGCGAAATCACACCCAAGCCAGCCCAATAGATCAGATGGACCACCGGACCGGTAATCAGGCGGTCGAAGGTCAGCAGGTCCCACATCATGGAACGCATCGACTTGTTGGCCATCGATAAGGGACCTCCCTGCGGCGTTCGCGCCTCGCGCCTCATGGCTATCAGTGACGGCGCGGCGCGGCAATAAGACTAGACAACGCCGACGGTGCGAAGACGCGCCTTCGGGTGGATTTCGTTTTGGCCCATCACGACGGTCTGACCCCGGAAACGCTCAATGATCGAGCGGACATAGGGGCGGATCTGGGGACTGGTCAGGAGCACGGCGGCGTCGCCTGGATTCGCCCAGCAGTGCTGTTTCGAGAGCCGGCCGCGCACCTGTTCGACCAGGCCCTGGACCTTAGGCCTATCGGTACTGCTGCAAACGGGTGGTCCGCAGACCGGCCATACCGTGCCGATCGATCGACTGCTGCCAGTTGAGAAACTCTTCGTTGGTCAGCCTGTAGCGGTCGCAGGCCTCGTCGAGCGAGAGAAGCCCGCCACGCACGGCGGCCACAACCTCTGCCTTACGGCGAATGACCCAGCGCTCTGTTTCAACAGGGGGCAGGTCTGAAAGTGTCAAGGGCGTGCCGGTTGGCCCGATCACGTACTTTTCGCCACAGCTATTGGTTCGTTGCTGCTGCATCATGGGCTTCTGCCTCCAACTCACGTCTTGCGAGGAACGTAGGCCGCTTCAAATAATATTGGATTAATTCTGTTAGTAAAAAAAAACTGAATCATGAGAATCGTTCAATGCGCGCTCGATGTACCAAGTTGATACAACAAAATAGTATGGGTTAATTCCTGCGAATATATTTTAATGTTCAAGATTTATTCAAGTATTTGATCCGAATTCGTTATAATATTCGATGATGCTGATTAGGTTATTTGTGTAGCGATCAGCCCCGTGAACTCGGCAGATAGGTCAACGGTCAATGATTCCAGAGTGGAGGGCGCGATGCGATCAGCAGCCTACAGGCGGCCAAGGTCTCAGTGCAGGCTGCCGCCCAGGTGTTTCAGAGCCTGAATGGATCGTCGCCGCTAGCCCTCCTGAAGCCTTAGGCAGCCCTCGGGCTCGTAAATCGCCAGCGCGAGCGCTAGATAGCGCTACATGATCCTCGAGCTCGAAACCGCGATCGACAGCTGCGCGCCGCAGACCGTGATAGATACCGTGCGCGGTAGCGTCGGCTTGCCCGTCGGCACGCGCGTGCTCGCAGCCATGTCAGGCGGGGTGGACTCCACCGTCACCGCCGCCCTGCTGCACCAAGCCGGATACGATGTGGTGGGCGTCACCCTACAGCTCTATGACCATGGCATAGCGATCCAGAAGAAGGGAGCCTGCTGCGCCGGACAAGACATCCACGACGCCCGCCACGCCGCCGAACGGATCGGCATCCCGCACTATGTGCTGGATTACGAAAGCCGCTTCCGCCAGGCCGTGGTGGAGGAATTCGCCGACGCCTACCTGCGCGGCGAGACGCCGATCCCCTGCATCCGCTGCAACCAGACCGTCAAGTTTCGCGACCTGCTCGACGTTGCCAAGGACCTGGGTGCCGCCGCTATGGCCACCGGCCACTATGTGCGCCGCGAAGCCTCGCCCCTGGGCGCGCAGTTGCACCGCGCCGCCGACCCGGCCCGCGATCAAAGTTGGTTCCTGTTCGCCACCACGCGCGACCAGCTAGACTATCTGCGCTTCCCCCTTGGCGGTTTGGAAAAGCCGCTAGTGCGCGCCATCGCCGCCAACTTGCGGCTGGCCGCCGCCGACAAGCCCGACAGCCAAGACATCTGCTTTGTCCCGGAGGGCCGCTACACCACAGTGATCGACAAGCTGCGTCCGCAAGGTGCCTTGCCCGGCGACGTGATTCATCTCGACGGTCGCATCCTCGGCCAGCACGAGGGTGTTACCCGCTTTACGGTCGGCCAGAGGCGCGGGCTGCCTGGCGGTGCCGGCGACCCGCTATTTGTGGTCAAGATCGACGCTGACAAACGACAGGTCATCGTTGGGGCCCGCGAAGCCTTGCTGACCGCAGCCCTGCGCCTGAAGGAAGACAACTGGCTCGGCGACCAGGCATCGCTGATGGATGCGGCGGCCGACGGACAGGCCGTACTAGCGCGCGTACGCTCCACCCGTGAGCCGACCCCGGCCCGGCTGGTGCTGGAAGACGCCATGCCCTTGGTTCGGTTCGAAAACGCCGAGGAAGGTGTCGCGCCCGGACAGGCCTGCGTTCTCTATGACTCGGCCCAGCCCAGCCGCGTGCTGGGCGGCGGGTTCATCGCCTCAACGATTGCCGCGCTCTAGCGGCGCGTCAGTCCCAGGAGGTTGATCTGCAGGCCATTGGCCATGGTCATGTCGCCGGGATGCCTTGTGGCGGGGCAGCGAAACCGGCCGCCACGGAAACGGCGCCAGCGCAGATGAGAAAGGCCAGGGACAATCGACGCATCGCAATCTCGCCGATAGGCAGTAGATTGAGATCAGCATCTCAGGGGGGCTACATGAGCGATAAGTTCACCGACAATCGCGAAGACAGCCGTTTCGAACTGGACGTTGACGGCCAACTGGCCTTTGCCGACTACCAGCGCCATGCCGGCGCGCTGACCCTCCCCCGGGTTGAAGCGGCCATGCCGTTGCGGGGCACCGGCGCGGCGGATAGGCTGATGTAGCATGTCATGACGGCGGCGCGGGCCGAAGCGGCCAGGATCAAGCCTGTTTGCAGCTATGCCGTCGCCTGGATGCGCCACCACCCAGAGTATAACGACCTCACGGCCTAACGGCACCGCCACAGAGACGCGCCGTCAGTTCAGCGTCGCCCTGCCGATCTGTAGCGCGCCGTCGCCGGCAGTCACCGCGATCAATGCGCCATCGAGCATCTCACCGGCCAGCAGCTTACGCGCCACCGGATCGACCAGTTCTCTTTGGATCACCCGCTTAAGCGGCCGGGCACCATAGACCGGATCATAGCCCTTCTCACTCAGCCAATGCAGGGCCGCAACGTCCAGACTCAGGGTCATTCGGCGATCGGCCAGCAGCTTTTCGAACCGACCCAGCTGGATACGCACGATCGACTCCATCTGCTCGCGGCCAAGACGGCGGAACAGAATGATCTCGTCGATCCGGTTGAGTAACTCCGGCCGGAAGTGCCGGCGCACTGCGTCCATCACCATGGGCCGAACCGCCTCCACGTCATCGCCTTCGCCCTGGTTGGCCAGATATTCCGAGCCCAGGTTGCTGGTCATGATGATCAGGGTATTGCGGAAATCGACCGTGCGGCCCTGACCGTCGGTCAGTCGGCCGTCGTCCAGCACCTGCAGCAGCACGTTGAACACATCGGGATGGGCCTTCTCGACCTCATCAAACAAAACCACCTGATAGGGGCGGCGACGCACGGCCTCGGTCAGGCTGCCGCCTTCGTCATAGCCGACATAGCCCGGTGGCGCGCCGATCAGGCGGCTGACCGAGTGCTTTTCCATATATTCGCTCATATCGATGCGCGTGATGGCGGCGTCATCGGCGAACAGGAATTCCGCCAGCGCCTTAGTCAGTTCGGTCTTTCCCACGCCCGTGGGGCCCAGGAACAGGAAACTGCCGATCGGGCGGTTGGGGTCGTTCAATCCGGCGCGCGCGCGACGTACGGCGTCTGAAACCGCGGCCAGGGCCTCATCTTGCCCGACCACGCGATTGTGCAGCGCGTCTTCCATAGACAACAGCTTCTCGCGCTCGCCCTCCAGCATCTTGTCGACCGGCACACCGGTCCAGCGGCTGACCACGGCGGCGATTTCCTCGGCATCGACCGTCTCGGGCGTCATAGCCTTTTCGCCCTCGCTGTTGGCAGCGGCCAGTTTGGCCTCCAATGCGGGGATCTCGGCGTATTGAATCTGACCGGCGCGGGCGAAGTCACCCTGGCGCTGAGCGCTTGCCAGTTCGGCGCGCAGGCGGTCCAGCGCCTCGCGCGTTTGGGCTGCACTGCCCATCTTTTCCTTCTCGGAACGCCAGCGGGCAGACATCTCGTCAGAGCGGCCCTGCAGATCCTTGATCTCTGTGTCGAGATTTTCGAGGCGTAGTTTCGAGGCAGAGTCGGTTTCCTTGCCCAGCGCCTCACGCTCGATCTTCAGTTGCACCAAGCGGCGGTCGATCTCGTCCAGTGCCTCGGGCTTGGAATCCACCGCCATGCGCACGCGACTGGCCGCCTCGTCCATCAGGTCTATGGCCTTGTCGGGCAGGAACCGGTCGGCAATGTAGCGGTTGCTCAGCGTTGCTGCGGCCACGATGGCGGCGTCGGAAATCCTCACCCCGTGGTGAAGTTCGTACTTTTCTTTGAGGCCGCGCAGGATCGAAACCGTATCCTCGACGGTGGGCTCGCTGACGAACACGGGCTGAAACCGGCGGGCCAGGGCAGCGTCCTTCTCAACGTGCTTGCGGTATTCATCCAGCGTGGTCGCGCCGACGCAGTGCAGTTCCCCGCGGGCAAGTGCAGGCTTCAGAAGATTGGAGGCGTCCATGGCCCCCTCGCTCTTGCCGGCACCGACAAGGGTATGCATCTCGTCGATGAACAGGATGATCGCCCCCTCGGCCGCCGTAACATCGTTGAGCACGGCCTTTAGCCGCTCCTCGAACTCACCACGGTATTTCGCCCCAGCGATCAGCGAGCCCATGTCTAACGACAGCAGGCGTTTTTCCTTCAGGCTCTCGGGCACATCGCCCTCGACGATGCGCTGCGCCAGGCCTTCGACGATGGCGGTCTTGCCCACGCCAGGCTCACCTATCAGTACCGGGTTGTTCTTGGTCCGGCGGCTCAGCACCTGGATTGTGCGGCGGATTTCTTCGTCGCGGCCGATGACCGGGTCGATCTTGCCGTCACGTGCGGCCTGGGTCAGGTCACGGGCATAGCGCTTGAGCGCGTCATAGCCTTCCTCGGCGCTGGCGCTGTCGGCAGTGCGGCCTTTGCGAACAGCCGCGGCCGCGGCTTCCAGGGCCGATGGCGTGGCCCCGCCATCCTTCAGGGCCTTAGCGGCATCCGCGCCTTCCTTAGCCAGGGAAATCAACAGCCGTTCCGTCGTGACAAAGGCATCGCCGGCGACTTTTGCGCCGGCCTCAGCCTCGGCGAACACCCGGGCCGCATCGGGAGTCATGTAAAGCTGAGCGGCCGAGCCTTCGACCTTGGGCAGCTTGTTCAGCAGCGCATCGACCATCAGATCGACCTTGGTCGCGCCAGGTCCGATCAGGCTGCGCGACAGACCGTCTTTTTCTTCCAGAAGCACCTTCAGCACGTGCGCTGGCGTAAGCTGCTGGTGGCGGCGCGCCAAGGCCAGAGACTGGGCCGACTGGATAGCCTGTTTGGCGCGGTCTGTATAGTTTTCGAGGTTCATGCAGAGTCCCGTTTCGGCAACGTCGGCGCGACACCTTCAACAAGCGCGCCGACCGGCCTGATGTAGTGTGGCTTATCCGCCACACAAGTGCGAGCGCCGTTTTTGCTATCGGCCACCGCACCTGCGGGAATATGTGATGCAACCGCGTGGCCGGTGCCTTGATCGGGATCAAGCACGGCGAATACGCACCCTAGGCCTATTCCACCGGGGTCTTGCGGGGACGACCACGCTTCCTGGGGGCAGCGCCCTCTTCACCGACGGGAACATCGGCGCGCGGTTCGGCTGCGCCACGGCTTAAGAAAGCCGGTGCCTCGCTGATAGCCCCATCCTGCCCACGCAGGCGCGGCTGGGACGGCGGCTCCTCACGCGGAGCCGAAGACTCAACAACGGCTTCCGCAGGGCGCTCGCCGCGTTCACGGTCATAACGTTCCTGCCGCTCCAGGCGCGCGCGCTGGCGGTCGTCGCGGGAACGGTCGTCCCTCGGCCGATCATCGCGCGGACGCTCGTCACGGGGGCGATCATCGCGCTGGCCATCCCGGGAGCGGTCATCGCGGGGACGATCGTTGTTGTAGCGAGGGCGGTCGTCACGTTGCCCATCGCGCGGGCGATCATCGCGGTATTCGCGCTGGCGGTCCTCGCGCGGGCGGTCATCCCGCTGGCCTTCACGGCGGAACTCTTGGCGTTCGCCGCCGTCGCTGCCTTGGCCGGCGTTTTGGTCTTCACCCTCGACTTCCGGTGCCTCGGCCACGGCCCCTTCGGGTTCAGCTTCGAAGTCGATTTCAAGTCCGGAGGAGAACCCGTCGCGGCTGATAAATTCACTCGGATTGCGGGTTGGCTGCATGGCGCGCAGCACCCGGTAGTAGTGCTCTGCATGCTGCAGGTAGTTTTCGGCCAGGACTCGGTCGCCGCCGGTCTGGGCGTCTCGCGCCAACTGCTGATATTTCTCAAAAACGCCCTGGGCGGCACCGCGTACCTTGATGCCCTCGGGACCGTTAGAGTCGAAGGAACGGTTGGCATTGTGCTGCGGCTTGCCGCTGTTGCCGCCACCGCCGCCCGAGCCGCGATTGCGCCCGCGCTGCCGCTTCATGCCCTTAAAATCACGCATTTGGGATCAACCTATCGACGGCCTTATGGGCACGGTCGGATTTGTCTTTTGGGTTAGGCCGCGAGGCGGCGCGTTCTATACGAAAGGTGGGCGTAGTTTTGTTTCTTCCCGCGGGTCCCAAGCCTTAAGCAGGCGATCCCGCGCGGCATCCGAAACAGCTGCGACAGCCCACTGGCTGCCATTCTTTTTCCGGTGATTTAGAAGATACAATGTTTGTCTAGCGCGCTGTTCTCAAGTTTCCAAGGGCTTTTTAAAGCCCCACACAACGCGGTGGCGGTCAGACAGGTCTTTAAGGGTGGCCACCGCGATGGCACCAGCCTGTGCAAACAGGGCTTCGACCGCTCCGGACTGATCCCAGCCGATCTCGACCAGGAAGCGTCCACCCGGTTTCAGCAACCGCATAATCTCCGGTGCCAGCAGGCGGTAATGCTCCAATCCGTCATGGCCGCCATCCAGGGCCAGATGCGGCTCGTGATCGCGCACCTCTGGCTCAAGGGTCTCGATATCGCGGGTTGGAATATAGGGCGGGTTGGACACCACCAGGTCGAAGGTTGCCTCCCCCAGCCCCGCCGTCCAGTCGCCGCGCAGCAGGCTGCACCGGTTATCGAGGTCCAGATTGGCGGCATTCTCGCGCGCCACCGCCAGGGCCTCTTCGGAGACGTCGACGCCCAGCGCCCTAGCTCCCGGCCGCTCGGCCAGGATCGCCAACATGATCGCGCCCGAGCCGACGCCAAGATCCAGCAGGGTGCGGGGCTCGTATTCTGGCCAGTCCCGCAACGCTGCCTCGACGATAGTCTCGGTGTCCGGCCGGGGCGTCAGCACGTCGGGCGTGACATTAAGCATGATCTTCCAGAACCCCTTGCGACCCAGGATATGGCTCACCGGCTCACGTCGTTCGCGGCGGGCCAGATAGTCATTGAGGGTGGACGACTGCTCAGGCGTGATCAGACGGTACGGATCGGTGACGATCTCGGTGCGCGTGGCACCGGCCGCAGCCTCCAGCATAAGTCGCGCGTCGATGGCGGGTTGGTCGATTCCCGCCGCCTTCAGCCTCGCCCGGGCGTAGGTCCAGGCCTTCAACAGCGTGAAGGGCACGTCTTCCGGATTGTCGCTCATAGCCCCTCCGCCGCATCGCCCAGCGCCACCTTGCCGGCGCCGGACACATATACATAGATCCCGACCCAGGCATGCCGAACACCGACCTGGACGAAGCACCTTCGACGTTAGCAGGACGCGGTTCGCCCTACCCTTCGTCCTCCAACTGGGCCAGTCGTGCGGCCTGGTCCTCAGCGATCAGCGGCTTGATCACGTCATCCAGATTATCGCCCGTGATTATATTGGGCAGGTTGTAGAGCGTCAGGTTGATGCGGTGGTCCGTCACGCGACCCTGCGGAAAATTGTAGGTGCGAATGCGTTCAGACCGGTCGCCGCTGCCGACCTGGCTCTTTCGCGCGCTGGAACGTGCATCGTCCAAAGCTTGGCGCTGCATGTCGTAGAGTCGCGCCTTCAGGTTCTTCATCGCCTTGGCACGGTTCTGGTGCTGCGACTTTTCGGAAGACGTCACCACCACACCGGTCGGCAGGTGGGTAATGCGCACCGCACTGTCAGTCTTGTTGACGTGCTGACCGCCGGCACCGGAGCTGCGGTAAGTGTCGATGCGAATGTCGGCGTCGTTGATCTCGATTTCGACGTCTTCCACCTCGGGCAGCACCGCCACGGTGGCGGCACTGGTGTGGATGCGCCCTTGCGCCTCGGTCGCTGGTACGCGCTGCACCCGGTGCACGCCGCTTTCAAACTTAAGCCGCCCAAACACCCCGTCGCCACTGATCGAGGCGATAATTTCCTTGTAGCCGCCCATCTCGCCCTCGGAGACGCTGTCGACCTCAACCTTCCAGCCTTGAAGTTGGGCATAGCGGCTGTACATGCGAAACAGGTCGCCCGCGAACAGCGCCGCCTCGTCACCGCCGGTGCCGGCGCGCACTTCCAGGATGCCACTGGCGTTCTCGTCCTTGTCGCGCGGAGCCAGCAGCAGGGCGAGGTCGCGCTCCATGTTGGGCAGTCGCTCACTGACGGCATTGAGTTCGTCGCGGGCCATCGCGGCCATCTCGGTGTCGCCGCCGGAAATCATCTCCTCCAGATCGGCGCGTTCCTGCTCGGCGCGTTGCACGGCCTGCACCGCCTCGACCACGGGCCTGAGCTCGGCGTGTTCCTTGGAAAGTTTGACGATCTCGCTGCCGTCACTTGCGGCACCCATACGGGCTTCGATCTCACGGAATCGATCAAGCACCTGATCCAGGCGCGCTTGGGGCAATCGCATGACCGCGCCTAAGGCCGAGTGTCGATGAAGCTAGGGAGGCCGGACAGTCGTTTGCTCAGGTCCTGCAGACGCGGACGCCCCGCACGCCAGTCGAGATCGCCGTGCCGGAAGTCGAGATACGGAAGGGCGCAGCCCCAGGCGATAATGCCTAGGTTCAGGGAGTCGCCATCCAGACCTTGATCCTGCTCGGCCGCATCCAACGCACGCCGGATATTGACGCGCCAGCGCTCCTGCCAGCTCGAAGACCGCTCGCTCGCAGGCCGCAGCTGTTCCTGACGCAGCTTCACCGCCAGCTCCATGATCCCATCAGCGGCTGTCTCGCGCCGGCGGATCGTAAAGTCGGTCGGTGGCGTTAGAGGCGGCGCGTCACCTAGGGTATCGAGGTAGGCGCATATCAGCGGGCTGTCCCACAGCGACGAGCCATCGTCGAAGATCAGGGCCGGAACCTGGGAAATCGGATTGGCCCTGATCAACAGCTCGGGCGACTCTATCGAGCTGACCGAGATTTCTTCGATGCCATGTAAGCCGCGCTCACGGATCACCACCATGCATTTGCGCGCAAAGGGCGAGGCACTAGACATAAGGAGGCGGACGGGCTGGGCCATGCGCTTGGGTTAGAATGTGGCGGGCGCGGGCGCAAGACCCCGCTGATTTTCAAGCGGAGCGATGATAATTCGCAGCAAGGTCAAGTTTATTTCTTCACCAACCTGTCATTTTGACTTCCATTTCGGCGCTTAGGGTGACTTTATTAATCTGTGGATCAATCCAAAGGGGGAAGCGTCGTGTCTGGCGTGGTTCAATTCCAGAAAGCTGGCCGTCGGCTGGCCCAGCGCGCGGCACCCAACCCGCTGCTGTCAGAGATCGTCGATGCCCTGCATTACCTGGGCGGTCAGGCACACCGCGACGCAGTGATCAACTGCATCGCGGTCTTCCGCCGCAATGCCGGCGCCGAGCCGCCCGCCACCCTAGCTGCCGACGTGATCGCCGCCTGCCAAGATCACCTGCGCTCCGAAATTACACCCTGTATGGTTTCACTGCCGTTCGGCCCAGACTCTCGCCGCTGGGCGCTTAGCACCGAAGGCGCGGCGCTGATGGCGCATAAAACTCGAATGATCTGAAGCGGTCTGCGGCCTGTTGGAGGATCAGCAATGGATACCGTTCGCTCAGATTCGATCACCGGGGCTTGGCAAGACAACCGTGGCTTCACCCTCTAGCACGCCAACACTCCGCTAGCCCACCGCTTCCGCCAGGCGCTTTGCCGCGTCCAGCTCCGCCGCCTTGGCTTCGACCAGCTCGACAATGTAGTCGATCATGGTCTCATTAGACTGTTTATGGTCGGGCTTGCCGGCCAGATAAACCATGCCCGCCCCGGCACCACCGCCCGTGAAGCCAACGTCGGTCATCAGCGCCTCGCCCGGCCCGTTCACGACGCAGCCAATGATCGAAAGCGACATCGGCGTCGATACATGCGCCAACCGCTCCTCTAGGGCTTCCACCGTCTTGATCACGTTAAAGCCCTGCCGCGCGCAGGAGGGGCAGGCGATGATGTTCACGCCACGATGGCGCAGGCCCAGGCTCTTGAGAATATCGAAACCGACCTTGATCTCCTCCACCGGGTCGGCCGCCAGGCTGACGCGGATGGTGTCGCCAATACCGGCCCAGAGCAGGTTGCCCATGCCGATGGCACTTTTGACCGTGCCGTTACGCAGGGCCCCCGCTTCAGTGACTCCAACGTGCAGAGGACAGTCGATCACCTCGGCCAGTTGCTGATAGGCCGCGACGGTCATGAAGACGTCACTGGCCTTCACGCTGATCTTGAAGTCGTGGAAGTCGTGGTCCTGCAGGATGCGGGCATGGTCAAGCGCGCTCTCGACCATGGCCTCGGGACAGGGCTCACCGTATTTTTCCAGTAGGTGCCGCTCCAGCGAGCCCGCATTAACGCCAATCCGCATGGATAGCCCGTAGTCGCGCGCGGCGGCGATCACCTCGCGTACTCGGTCGGGGCTACCGATATTGCCGGGGTTGATGCGCAGACAAGCTGCGCCAGCATTGGCCGCCTCAATCGCGCGTTTGTAATGGAAGTGGATGTCGGCAACGATCGGAACGTTACTGGCCTTGACGATGGCATCAAGCGCTGCGGTGGACTCCTGATCAGGACAGGAGACACGCACAATGTCCGCGCCGGCCTCTTCCAGTTCCCGCACCTGGTTGATGGTGGCCTGGGCGTCCGCCGTCAGGGTGTTGGTCATCGACTGGACGGTGATCGGGGCGTCGCCACCTACTTCGACCTTGCCGACGCGGATCTTGCGTGACGGGCGCCGGTCAATGGCGCGCCAGGGGCGGTGTCGCTGGGCCTCAGTGCTCATCATACCATAATAGAGCTTCGAGGGCCGATTTGCGACCGCTTGTTGTATCTATTGCGCAGTAACGGCAGGCACCACGAGCCTGGACAGCGCAGTGATTGCACCGGGCAGGGTACCGCTGAGGACCCCGTCGACATAGACTGTAAAGCCGGCCGGGTCGGCCACATCGGCCGACAGCCCCGAAAGAACTGGGACGCGATAGGCTTCGCCGGCAGCCAACTGGCGGGCAAAATAGACTTTGCCGTCAGCACCGCGGACCACCAGCGTTCCGCTGTGACGCGCTTGCAGCACCACACTGGGGCCGCCGATCGGCGCATTCCCGAAAACGTTGCCGCGAGGCTGGAAGGTGGCGGGCGAAGCCAGGCCGACCGGGGCACCCGGCGCAACGATGCCGGCCGCGGCGCGGGCCCTTGCCGCGTTGCCGGCCGCATCGGCACCTCCGCCAGCGGCAGCCGCGTCAGCCAGGCCGGGGGTGATGTAGGGGGCTGGCGAGTTGGACTCCACCGGTGCCGGCAAGGGCTCTCCCAGCGAAACACGGGTCGGGGCAGCGGCCTGGATCGGAGCGGGCCCCACGGCAATGAGCACAGGCCGAGGCGCGATGTGCCGCATGGCGCGCCGGGCCACATTCCACATCACAATGGTGGCGATGATCAGAAGGCCGACGATTATGATAACGCCCAGGCGGGGATCCTGATGTGATCGCACGCCGAGCGGCTCACGCAGGGGCTCAGATGCCTCGACATGTTCGACGCGGAAGCGGCTCACCACCGCCGCCTCATCGATGTTGAGAGCGTGAGCATAGGCCCGCAGGTAGCCAATCACGAACGGGCGCGATGGCAAATCGTCCAGGCGCATATCCTCGATCGCCAACAAATAAGCCTGACGCACACGGGTCGCGTCGGCAATGGCTTCGATAGAAAGTCCGCGAAATTCCCGCACAGCTTTCAGGGCTGCGCCGATGTCGGCCACGCTGTCGAGAGCGGGTGGCTGGTCGGCACCGTCAGCGCCCTCAGGGGTCGAATGCAAGACTGTGACCCCACCCAAGTCCAGCCGCATCACCGCCCCAAACCCCTGTCTCTGCCCCTGAATACCCCCCGATCAAGGGCGGATTAGAATTCGTATGTAAGCTTAACTAGAAAACATTCGTACTGACTTTGGCTAACAGCCTATCGTGCGGGATTCAACCGACTAAATCGCCACATATATTTTGCGCGCCAAGGTCTCAATTTCATTGCGAACACTGCCGCCGCCGCTTTTTAGCAGGCTTTCGACACCGCGTCCGGCGGCCGCTCTATCGCAGGACAGGACCATTTTTTTGACGGGCCCAATCCCGGCAGGCGGCATGCTGAGCGTGTCGAAACCCAGGGCGGTCAAGGCGAAGGCCTCCAGCGGCCGACCGGCGATTTCCCCGCAGATGGAAACCGGCGTTCCGCTGTCGGCGCAGGCCTTCTGGATGGTTTTCAGCGCCCGTAGAGCCGGCGGCGATAATGGGTCGTAGCGATCGCTAACCAAGGGATTGCCTCGGTCGGCGGCGAACAGATACTGCAACAGGTCATTGGTGCCGACAGAGACGAAATCGGTCATAGGCAGCAAGGCGTCGAGGTGCCAAAGCAAAGACGGAGCCTCGATCATGGCACCGACATCCAGTCGCTCTGGCGCGGGGCGCCCTCGCCGGTGGGCCCAGGTCACTTCCAGATCGACAAAACTGCGCGCGGTGCGGAACTCGTCGACGCTCGCCACCATCGGGAACATGATGCGCAGCGGACGGCCCTTGGCGGCGCGAATTAGGGCACGAAGCTGCATTCGCAGCAG
Organism: Caulobacterales bacterium; assembly: GCA_947480815.1. Taxonomy (GTDB): domain Bacteria; phylum Pseudomonadota; class Alphaproteobacteria; order Caulobacterales; family Caulobacteraceae; genus Caulobacter. Next base: position 13,487 of record CANKEA010000003.1, read on the forward strand.
CGCCGGCCGGTCCAGACCCATGCGGATGGCCCGCCACCCCAGCGCCGGGTTATCCTCGCGCGCCTGCTCCATATAGGGTACCAGCTTGTCCCCGCCGAGGTCGAGCGTGCGGAAGGTCACCGGCATGTCACCTGCGGCGTCCAGCACGCGCTCGTACAGCGCCGTCTGCGCTTCCAGCCGCGGCAGCTCTTCAGCCACCATGAACTGGAATTCGGTCCGGAACAGACCAATGCCTTCCGCGCCGGTATCGGGCAGGCTCTCCATGTCGATGGCCAGCCCCGCATTCATCAGCAGGGTGATCTTGGCACCGTCCTTGGTAAAGGCGGGCGTATCGCGCAGGCGGGCAAACTGCGCCTTGCGCTGGTCGCGCACCTCCATTCTCGACTGAATGGCGGTGATCACGTCAGGACGCGGGCGGAGATAGGCCTCGCCGGTCTCCGCGTCGACGATCACGGGATCGCCCTCGTTGACGCGGTCGCGAAGCCCAACAAGGCGGCCAACGCAGGGAATATCCAGCGCCTTGGCGACGATCGCAGCGTGGCTGGCGTTAGAGCCTTCTTCCAGCAGGATTCCTTTGAGCCTTGTCCGGTCGTATTCCAGCAGGTCGGCGGGACCCAGGTTCCGCGCGATCAGGATGGCGTTCTCAGGCAGGCTGCGGCTGACATTGGCGCCGCCGCCCAGGTGCCGCAGTAGGCGGTCATTGAGGTCTTCCAGGTCATGCAGGCGCTCGCGAAGATAGGGATCGCGCGCCTGCCCCAGGCGAGCGCGGTGTTCGGAGCGCACGCGTTCAACTGCAGCCTCTGCGGTCAGGCCCGAGCGCACCGCTTCCTCCAGGCCACGGTTCCAGCCGCGGTCGTGAGCGAATAGACGGTAGGTTTCCAGTACCTCGTAGGACTGGCCAACCAGACCGCGGTCGCCTTCCAACATGGTGTCGATCTGGCGCTGTAGACCGGCGATGGCTGTCTTGAGACGGACGTCCTCGGCCAGGGCGTCATCGGAGAACATCTCCTCAGGCGCGACGGGCTGTTCGTGCAAAACGGCCACCCCGTAGGCCAGCCCTTCGGAGAACCTGGCCCCCTTCATCCGCTCGGGACGGTGCGGGGCGATTTCGACGTCCTTGAGCTGGTCCTGGCTCAACAGGTCGCCGGCCCCTACCATTTCGGACAGCACCATGGCGATGATCTGGAGGTCCTCGACCTCCTCGTCGGAATAGACCCGCTCGGTGCGGTTCTGCACCACCAGCACCCCAATGGCGCGGCCACCGCGCAGCAGAGGTACCCCAAGGAAGGCGTGGTAAGGGTCTTCTCCTGTTTCCGGGCGGTAGGCGAAGGCTGGATGGCTGGGCGCGTCGGACAGGTTCAGCGGTGCGCCGGCGCGTACGATCTCGCCGACCAACCCCTCGCCACGGCGCAGGCGGGTGACGTGCACCGCGCCCTGGGCCAGACCTTCGGTGGCGAACAGCTCCAGATCACCGGAGGCGCGGCGCAGATAGATAGAACAGACCTCGGCCACCATCGAGCGGCCGATAATCTTGACCACCATGTCGAGCTTGGCCTGGGCCGGCACGTGCCCGGCCATAGCTTCTCGGATCTGCCGAAGCAGACTGCGGGATCCTCGGATGGCAAGGCCGGCGTTCATGATTTCAGGTCGTCCTCCGTCCCGTGCGATGGTTATAGCAGGTTTTTGAATACGTCGTCGGGAAGGGCCTAGACCAAGGTCAAACTCTTGCGCAACATCACGCTGGGTCAAGGTCGCCGCCACCTGACCACGAAACAAAATGCCAAGGCGAACCGCAGACGTCGCCTTATGCGCTCCGATCCAGACATGAAGCCGACGGGCACCGATACGGGAATAGGCTAGAGCTTATCGAGCTCGAAGGCGCCGTGTAGGGCGCGCACGGCCAGTTCGGTATAGGCGGCATCGATCAGCACGCTGATCTTGATCTCCGATGTTGAGATCACCTGGATATTGACGCCCTTCTCGGCCAGGGCACTGAACATCGCCTTAGCAACCCCGGCATGGCTGCGCATGCCAACCCCGATGACCGACACCTTGGCAACATTGTCGTCGACGGCGAGGCTATCAAAGCCGATGTCGGCCTTCACAGCTTCCATGATCTGCACCGCCCGCGCCGCGTCGCGCTTGCCAACGGTGAACTCCATATTGGCCGCGCCCTCGCTGCGCGCATGGCTCTGAACGATCATGTCGACGTTCAAGCCGGCATCCGCCAGTGGCCCAAAGATCTTGGACGAGACCCCCGGATGGTCAGGCAGGCCAAATAGGCTGATCTTGGCCTCGTCGCGGCTGTAGGCCACGCCTGAGACGATGCGCTTTTCCATGATCTCTTCCTCGTCGCAGACTAGGGTCCCGTTTGCGGCGCGCACATCGGCAGGCGCGTCGGGTTCGATGAAGCTCGACAGCACGCGCACCGGCACGCGATGGGCCATTGCCATCTCGACCGAACGTGTCTGCAGTACCTTGGCCCCCAGCGAAGCCATTTCCAGCATTTCCTCGTAGGAGATGCGGGCCAGCTTGCGGGCCTTGTCCTCAATGCGCGGATCAGTCGTGTAGACGCCGTCCACGTCAGTATAGATGTCGCATTGGGCACCTATCGCCGCGGCCACGGCCACAGCGCTGGCATCAGAGCCACCCCGTCCCAGGGTAACGACGCGCCCGCCCAGGGTCACGCCCTGGAACCCGGCGATAACCGCCACCTGACCCTCATTCAGAGTCTTTTCCAGATTGGCCGGCTGGATATCAACGATGCGCGCCGCGCCATGCTGTTCATCGCCGATGATCGGCACCTGCCAGCCGGCATAGGAGCGCGCAGGGATACCCATGTTGCGCAGCACCATGGCCAGCAAGCCGGCAGTGACCTGTTCGCCCGAGGCCACCACAACGTCGTATTCGTCGTCAGACGCCGGCAGACCCGGTGTCGCAGCGCCCGCCTGATCCGTCCAGGCCACAAGTTCATTGGTCTTGCCAGACATGGCGCTGACCACGACGCAGATTTGCTTGCCGGCAGCGACCTCGGCCGCCACCAGACGCCCGACGCGCCGGATACGCTCCAGGTCGGCCACCGACGTACCGCCGAACTTCATCACCAGACGAGACATGGGCAGGTGCGATCTATTCCCGTGTTGAAAGCGCAGCCTTCTAGCGGCCACCGTCTCGATCCGCAAACCTTCGCTTCGCCTAAACGCTTCGTTTCGCTAAATATAACCCATGACCGCCGCCCCCGCCTCCGCCCGCTCCTCCATCGACCCCGAGGAAGTCGCCCGGTTTTCCGCCATGGCCGATGATTGGTGGAAGATGAATGGTAAGTTCGCGCCGCTGCATCGTTTCAACCCGGTGCGCCTGGCTTTCATCCGTGAAACCGCCCTGGCCCGCTTTGGGCGTGACCCCAAGTCGCGCGCGCCCTTCGAAGGCATTCGCCTACTGGATATAGGCTGCGGCGGCGGACTGCTCAGTGAGCCGATGACCCGCATGGGTTTCAATGTGACGGGCGTTGATGCTTCAGAGCGCAACACCGGCGCGGCGCGCGCCCATGCGGAAAGTCAGGGCCTGACCATCGACTACCGCGCAACAACCGCAGAGGCCCTGCTGGCCCAGGGCGAACAGTTCGACATGATCCTCAATATGGAGGTGATCGAACATGTGGCCGAGCCGGGGGCCTTCCTGCGTGACACGGCGGCCATGCTGAAGCCGGGCGGCCTGATGATCGTGGCGACCCTCAATCGCACCCTCAAGGCCCTGGCTCTGGCCAAGATTGGGGCCGAATATGTGCTGCGCTGGATGCCAGCAGGCACCCATGACTGGAACAAGTTCCTCAAGCCCGAAGAACTTCGCGGCTACCTGCAGGGAACCACCTTCAAGGTCGAAGGCCCATTCGGCGTCGCGTTCGACCCACTGAGCTGGACCTGGAACCGGTCGTCCGATTCCAAGGTGAATTACATGATGACGGTCGCGCGGGACCGAGCGGCGGGCCCGCGTTAGAGCGTCTGGGTTACGAACCCGCAGACCACTTGGCCCGCCGCTCTAGTTTATATCCGTCTTGCGCGGCGGCGGCGGTGGCAGTGCTGCGACCTTGACCCCGTCCCGTTGCAGTCCCTCAACCTGGGTCGGGGTGGCTTTGCCATAGATCGGGCGTTCTTCCGACGCGCCCTCATGGATGGCGCGGGCCTCGGCGGCGAAAGCATCGCCGACATAGTCGAAATTCTCCTCGACGTGGGCGCGAACCGTCTGCGCGGCCTGCATCATCATCTCCTGCAGCGTAGGCGAAGGGGTGATTTCGCGCATCTTGGTTCCCGCCACCGCCGGCGCCATGATCTGTTTGGCGACCGCCGCTGACTCGCAGGTTGGACAGGTCACCAGACCGCGTTCGACCTGGTCGTCAAAGTCGGACGAGGCACCAAACCAGCCTTCGAAAGGGTGCCCAGAGTCGCACTGCAGCGCATATTTGATCAAACGGACAATCCAGGGGCCGGGCCGGTAAACGCGCGGGCATTGACCAGGGCTGGGATGGCGGCGCGGGCACCGGCCACCGCGTCGAGATCGAGATCGACGGTCAGCACGCCGGGCTCATCATCCGCGTGTTGGCCGAGGATTTCGCCCCAGGGGCCGATGGCGATGCTGTGGCCATAGGTGCCGCGGCCGTCGGCGTGATGGCCGCCCTGGGCCGCCGCCAGCACGAAGCTGCCGGTCTCAATCGCGCGGGCGCGCAGCAGAATTTCCCAGTGGGCAGCACCGGTCGGGCGAGTGAAGGCTGCAGGCGAGGTCAGGATTTCAGCGCCAGCCAACGCCAGGGCGCGGTGCAGCGCAGGAAAGCGCACGTCATAGCAGATGGTCAGACCCAGCCGCGCCCCAGCCGCGTCGACAGTGATGGCGGCATCGCCCGGCGTGTAGAGTTCGGATTCCCGCGCCATCTCGCCCGTCGGCAGGTTAACGTCAAACATATGCAGCTTGTCATAGGTCGCTCTGATCGACCCATCCGGCGCGACGACGAACTGCCGGTTGGCGGCTGCACCGTCGGGCCGCTTAATCAGGGCCGAACCGATCACGATCCAGACCGAAAGCTCGGCCGCCAGGGCACGCAGGCCCTGGACGCAGACGTCGTCTTCAGGCGCGGCTAGCAGTGGCCCCAGCTTGGCACGGTCGCGCTGTAGAAAATTGGTGCCTTCGGGCGTCAGAATCAGCTGCGCTCCTTCCACCGCACCGCGCCGCACCAGAGGCGCGACATGCTCGAGGCCCTCGGCGGCGGTCGCCGGGCTACAGGTCTGGCACAGGGCGGCGCGCAGGATCATGCCGCCAGCATAGCATCGAGTTTGCCCGCACGCTCCAGGGCCATCATGTCATCGCTGCCGCCGATGTGCTGATCGCCGATAAAGATCTGCGGAAAGGTCTTGCAGCCATTGGAGCGTTGGATCATCTCGTTGCGCAGCGCCATATCAATGCCGGCGTCGATCTGGGTGAAATCGACACCCTTATCGACCAGCAACCTGAGCGCTCGGGCGCAGTAGCCACAGAATTCGCGGGTGTAGATGGTGACATGGGCCATGGTGTTGCGCCTCGAAGCTGAAATGCGGAACCTATATAACGCGTGCGATGGTGTCTTTAACCCTCGCCACCACGACCAAATCGACAGCGGCGGCTCCGGCGGCCAGTAAGGCCCACGCGCAGCCCTGCGCTGTAGCCCCTGTGGTCAGCACATCGTCGACCAGCGGGATACGCCGTCCAGCCACATTGGCGGAGTGTTTCACCGCGAAGGCACCGGCCACATTGCGCTTTCGGCCCGAGGCCGACTTGCCCCCCTGGCTACCCGTATCGCGCGCGCACCAAGGCGTCAGGCAGGTAGGCCAGGCCTGACAGATTCGCCAGGGGCCGAGCGATTTCGGCCGCCTGGTTGTAGCGGCGTCGGAACAGGCGGGTGCGATGCATCGGCACCGGCGCGATGGCATCACATCCTTCGATCAGCGGCGCGGCGGCCCGCGTCAGCCAGCGGGCAAACAGCCCACCCAACTCTGGCTTGTCGGCATGTTTGAGCTGCAAGATGAGGTCGCGGGAATGTTCGTCGTAACGGCAAGCGGCCCGGGCGCGCGCGAAGGCGGGGGATGGGTCTGGCACCCACCGCATCGCGCACCGGATCATATTAAACGGCAAGCCGCAGCCGTCGCAGGTCGGGTCGGCGATGAAGGTAATCTTGCGCCAGGCCTCGCTGGAGAGCCACGGCGACTGGGCCTCACCGCCGTCAAAGCCCGTCAGGGGCAGGATCAGGTCGAGAACGACGCGGCCGGCAGACCGCAGCGCCGGAGATTGTATCCCGGGCGTTCGAATGCGATCAGACTGTTCGCCCATGCCAAATTCCTCTCCCTCCAGTTTCGTTCCGTTCGACCGCGCCCTGCACCGGCGGCGGCTGGACCGCGCTGCGCCGAAGTTCGCGACCGCCAGTTTCCTGAAAACCCGTGCCGCCCAGGATACCGTTGATCGACTAGAGTTAATCCTGCGACGTTTTCCGGTCGCCGTCGACCTGGGTGCCCGTCGCGGGGCCTTCGCCCAAGCCTTGTCGCTCAGCGATGCCGCCAAGAAGATCGATGTCCTGATCGAGACCGACCTATCACCCGCCATGTTGGCCGGGCGCGCGGGCTTGCGCGCCGCCGTCGATGAGGAGGCCCTGCCATTTGCCGACGCCAGCCTAGACCTGGTGGTCTCGACCCTCGCCCTGCACTGGTCCAATGATGTCGTTGGGGCCCTGGTGCAAATCAGACGGGCCTTGCGGCCCGATGGCCTGTTCATCGGCGCGATGCTCGGTGGTGCGACCTTGACCGAGCTACGCCAGGTGCTGCTGGAGGCCGAGGCCGAGATCACCGGCGGGGTCGTGCCTCGCGTTTCTCCCTTTGCCGATGCGTCCGATGCCGCCGGCCTGTTGCAGCGGGCCGGATTTGCCCTGCCGGTGGCAGACGTTGACCGGGTGCAGGTGCGTTATCCGCATCTCTTCGCCGTGCTGGCCGACCTGCGCGCCATGGGCGAAGGCCACAGCGCGCTGGAGAAGACCGGCCGCCGCTTGACCCGGGCGGTGCTGGCGCGCGCGGCACAGCTCTATGCCGAGCGCTTTAGCGGCCC
>CANKEA010000004.1 GCA_947480815.1 Caulobacterales bacterium
AAGATGAGCAGGGCGATATCCTGCGCCCGCAGCGGGCCACGACTGCCCACGCGGTCGGGTCGTAGGGTCGAGCAGCTCTTCAGCGCATTGGCCAAGTCGCGCTGTCCAGCGCCAGGCGCCGAATGGGTCCAGACATGGATGTGCCGGGTCAGGTCAGCGCCCACGGCGATCAGGGCGTCAGCCGTGTCGCCGTCGACCAGGCAATGCAAGGCGTTGCTGGTATTGAGGCAGTGGGCCAAGCCCGTGCCGGTTAGCTGGTTGTTGATCAGGGCGCAGATCACCCCGATCTTGGTCAAACCGTACCACACGGCCATGTATTCTAGCCGGTTGGGCATGAACAGGGCCACGGTCTGCCCCCGCGTCAGGCCCTGCGCCTTAGCCCAGTGGGCGTAGCGATTGGCCAGGGCGTCCAGCTCGCCGAAGGTAATGGTCTTACCTTCGAAGGAAATTGCCGGCCGGTCACGGAACTTATCGACCGCGGCCTCTAGATCGTCGCAAGCCAGGTTCGAACTGTCGGCGCGGATTGAATCGATACGCTTCAGCGTGCGGCGGATTCCACTGAGGAAACGCCACTCACGTTTAATCCGAGCCTTAAGATTTAACGGTGCATCCACCCCCATAGCTTTAGGGCGACGCCGCGATCGGTCAAGCCGTCCCTAGGCTTGCGCCTGACGCATGGTGAAACCCACCTTGGACTGCCCGAAGTCCATCTCCACCTTGGCAAATTGGCGCATGACATCCATGCCCATCATGACAGAGGGCTGTTTATCCATGCCCCAGAGTTTGAGCAGCGGCATGCTGCTGGCGAACACCACGCCCAGGTTTCCGAACTGAACACCGCCGATGCGGACAAACGGCAGGTACCCCAATTCACCCTTGAATTGGCGGTTCGACGCATCGACCAGATCAACGAACCGCATTTCGTCCTCGAACTTGGCGTTCTCCCTACCGGCCAAGGCGCGCAGCAGGTCGTTACCAATCGACACTTCCGAACCGGTATCGATCATGGCGTTGATCGTTCCGCGACCGTTCATCTCGGCATCGATGATGGTGAGCTGGCCCGAGCGCAACCGCGCGGGCACCACGCTGCCGCCGCTAGCCATCGTGTCACGCCCTGGCTTGCGGATCTCCAGTCGTTCTTTCATGAAATCGATGGTTAGGCGTTCGCCCTTCAGCCAGTCGACGCCCAACACCCCATCGGCGCGCAGGCCAAGGGTCGGCAGCACCGGCACGGTGAGCCGCCGCTGCACGCGGTCTCCAACCTGCAGGGCGTCCAACATCACGGTCGGCGTCTCCTGCGCCCCGGTCATTGTATAGACCTTCACCGGCGCGCCTCGGGCCAGGCCCAACTGCGCCGCCAGACCGCTCGAGATGGCGGATCGGGTCGCCCCGGTATCGAGGAAGAAGTCGAACGGCCCTTGGCCGTTGATCATCACCGGCGCGGTCAGCCGCTGAACCTTGTCATCCATGGTCATAACATCGACCGGTGCCGACTCGTCAGCAGGAGCGCCGACACTGGGAAGGATCGCCCGGTTTTCAGCGCCCTGGGCCAGGGCACGGGTTACGGGGCTGGCGAAGCTCAATCCCGCAAGGCCGGCGGAAACCATCATCCGGCGCGATAGGTGAAAGTCGGTCATGGCGCAGTTCTCCCGCGATCGCTGGCGAAGCTTAATCCGAATTAGAAACCCCGACTATGACCTTGACCGAACCCATACGGATGTCCGCCAAGGCCTTGAAAACCTAGATCCGGTTTTTCCGGAATGCAGAGGCATCCTTGGCTAGGCCTGCCATCAGCGCCGCCGCTTCGTCTTCTTCGGTAGTGTCTGCCTGGAACGGCAACGCCCCTGCAACCCCACGCAGGGCCAGCCACATCGGCGGGGCGATCACCGCCAGCATGCGCAGGGTGCGGCGCTTGTCGGTGACATCCATGCCCCCCGCCTCGGCCTGCTCGGCCTGAACGGCGGTGCTCTTGTTTTCGATATTGTCCCAACCGGCCGGGCGATCAATTGCGTCGGCCTCCGTTACGCTGATCCCGAAGGCCAACTTACAGGCCGCGTCGATCTCCGAAAACTCGGCCTCCGCGCCCAGATCCGCCATGCGCGGTTTCATCAGCGCCTTGGCTTCTAGATCGGCCATTCCGGGCAGGTCAATCAGGCGGCGCATCACTCAATCTTAACATCGATCTGGCCACCGCCGGCGCGAAACTTCTCGCTCATGGCGGCCATGCCTGCAGCCACGTCTGCGGCGATTTCGGTGTCGTTCTGGGCCTTGGCGCTGTCGCGGATATCCTGGCTAATCTTCATCGAGCAGAACTTTGGGCCACACATCGAGCAGAAGTGCGCCGTCTTATGCGCCTCCTTCGGCAGGGTCTCGTCGTGGTAGAGGCGGGCGGTCTCCGGATCGAGGCCGAGGTTGAACTGGTCCTCCCAGCGGAACTCGAACCGTGCCCGGCTGACCGCATCGTCCCACATCGCCGCACCGGGGTGGCCCTTGGCCAGATCCGCCGCGTGGGCGGCAAGCTTATAGGTGATCACGCCGGTCTTGACGTCGTTGCGGTCTGGCAGCCCCAAGTGCTCCTTGGGCGTGACGTAGCAAAGCATGGCCGTGCCGTACCAGCCGATCATGGCCGCCCCGATCGCGCTGGTGATGTGGTCATATCCCGGGGCGATATCGGTGGTGAGCGGGCCGAGCGTGTAGAACGGGGCCTCATGGCAGTGCTTAAGCTGCTCATCCATATTGGCCTTGATCTTATGCATGGCCACATGCCCGGGCCCCTCGATCATCACCTGGCAGCCGTGGTTCCAGGCCACCTTCGTCAGCTCGCCAAGGGTGCGCAGTTCGGCAAACTGCGCCGCATCATTGGCGTCGGCGGTCGAACCGGGGCGCAGACCGTCACCCAGGCTGAATGACACATCGTAGGCCCGCATGATCTCGCAGATTTCCTCGAAGTGCTCATACAGGAAGCTTTCGCGGTGGTGCGCTAGGCACCACTTGGCCATGATCGAACCGCCGCGACTGACGATTCCGGTCACGCGCTTTGCGGTCAGCGGAATGAACGGCAGCCGCACCCCCGCGTGGATAGTGAAATAGTCCACGCCCTGCTCGGCCTGTTCGATCAAGGTATCGCGGAACACTTCCCAGTTCAGGTCCTCGGCGATGCCGTTGACCTTCTCCAGCGCCTGGTAGATCGGCACGGTGCCGATCGGTACTGGGCTGTTGCGTACGATCAAGTCGCGGATGTTGTGGATGTTGCGACCCGTCGACAGGTCCATCACCGTGTCCGCACCCCAGCGGGTGGCCCAGACCATCTTGTCGACCTCGTCGGCCACGGTGGAGAGCACGGCGCTGTTGCCGATGTTGGCGTTGATCTTCACTAGAAAATTGCGGCCAATCGCCATCGGCTCCAGTTCGCCGTGGTTGATATTGGCCGGGATAATCGCCCGCCCTCTCGCAACTTCCGAGCGCACGAATTCCGGCGTCACGAAATCGGGGATCGACGCGCCGAAGTCCTCGCCGTCGCGGATGCAGGGCGCGTTCTGCTCACGCCGCAGGTTCTCGCGGATGGCCACATATTCCATCTCAGCGGTGATGATGCCGGCCTTGGCGTATTCGAACTGGGTCACCAACTTGCCCGCCTTGCCACGGTAGACACGGCGACCTTCGTCCGGGAACTGCGGGGCCAGGTGTTTGCCGGTCGCACCGCCGTTATCTTCCGGCCTTACCTGCCGGGGCTTGGTCACGACCTCGACGTCACCACGCGCCAGCATCCAGGCGTCGCGCGGCCGGACGAGGCCCTTTTCGATATCAATTGTCGCGGAGGGGTCAGTGTAGGGGCCCGACGGATCATAGATCGTCACCGGTGGCTCGTTGGCGCTCGGATGAACGGCCACTTCTCGGAATGGCACGCGCAGACCCGGAAAAAGCTCACCCGCCGCATAGACCTTGCGCGATCCGGGGCGCTCGCCCGTCGGTATCGTATCGTCGTCCTTTTGGGGCAGATGAACGTTCATGGCAGCGCTTTCTTCAAAGACACCGGCGATGACGGATTGCGGCCCCTGACGGCACCCGCGTTCCCTCCCTTCGCCGGCATGACCCGGATCAGGTTCGGCGGGTCACGGCGAGAGCCGAATCTCAGCCCCTTGCAGGACTCCCCGGAGAACAAGGGTTTAGCCTAGCCCCTAACGTTTGTAGGGTCCATGCTGTTTGAGCAACCGTATCGGCGCGAAACGCGCTTTTGCCGAGGCAGGAACAAACCGATGAAAGCCATGCTGATCGCCGCCAGTCGCTGCGGTGGTCATTGCCTTCGCCGCCCAGGCCCAGCCCAAGCCCCGGCAGGCCTATGTCGCCGTCAATCAGCTCGGACAAACCGCTGCGCCAGACGACAGCACCTTGAACGCACGGGTCGGCAAGGACGTGTGGCAAATCAAGATGGCCGTGCCCTGCCACAACCTGAGCTTCAACGCATCTGGCTATCTGCTCAACCTGCACCGCAGGCATAACCAACATCTGCGGGCCGCTGGGCCTGGACATTTCCGTGCTCGGGATCAGGGGTGCAACCTACTTTCCGCAGTCGGTGCGCAAACTATCTCCCGCCGAGGTCGCGGCCTTGCCAAAGAAGGCTATTCCCTAGGCTCGGCCTAAGCCATTTGGATCTGGTTCAAAGACGCTGAGAGCTGACCCCCTAGGGTCGATTGAAACTTGGTAGGGGAATTTGCATGTTTACGTCGTCAGAAGTTTTGAGACAGTCTTGGCTCGGATTTAGCGGAGAGTTGGCCTCATCTGGGGTTGATATCCAGACGGCGATTTTGCGGTGCTGAAAGCGCCGATGCTGGATGGTCTGGCGTTTGATCTTGGCCCTGAAGGCTATGGTGCGGGCGGTCGGGGTCGAACCGACACTCCTTTCGGAACCGGATTTTGAGTCCGGCGCGTCTACCAATTCCACCACGCCCGCGATGCGCTGTGCGGAGCCGATTTAGCAGGCGACGCGCGCAGAAGGAATAGGCTGACGCAGACAGCCTGGATTCAGAGTTTCACGGCGCACTTTCGTACAAAAGCGCCTCAATGACTCCCGCCAGCCTCCCAACTACCCCGTCGGCTAAGCGCTCTAGGGCTTTTTGATCCGTCGGCTGACCTGGGCACCCTGGTCGTAGCGCGAGGCACCGCCATAGACCGTGACTTCCACCAGGATATCGCCGTCCTCCTGTGCAGCCCAAACGTAGCTGCGCACGGCCAACACATTGCGGCCAGCGGGCGAGACGCCCTCGAACTCGTCGCCCCAGGGCGTAATCTTGGCCAGCTCGCGCCACTTGAGCGAGCAGGCACGGATCAATTCGTCTTCGGCCATCGCCATCAGGTCAGGATCAGTCATGGCCTCTTCATAGCGCGCAATCCGGCACAAGCGAGACAACAGCGTAACCGCCTGCTAGTCAGATGCTCGGTTTCGGTTTCCGGAGTTCCCATGCTGCGACGGCTCTACGATGCAGTGTTGCGGCTATCAGCCTCGCGCCATGCGGTTCTGGCCCTGGTGATCGTCTCGTTCGCCGAAAGCTCGTTCTTTCCAGTTCCGCCGGACGTGATGCTAGCACCGATGACGCTGACCCGGCCTGAAAAGGCCTGGCGTTACGCCGCCATTTGCACCGCAGCTTCGGTGATCGGCGGCATGTTGGGCTATGCCATTGGCTTCTACCTGACCGGCATTGGTCAGTGGCTATTGGCGCTCGTGGGCCACCCAGAGGGCGTCGAGGTCTTTCGCGCCTGGTTCGCCAAGTGGGGCATTTGGGTCATTCTGATCAAGGGGCTGACCCCTATCCCGTATAAGCTTGTGACCATCGCCTCAGGAGTGGCGCATTTCAGCTTCTTCACCTTCATAATGGCCTCGGTCGTCACCCGTGGAGCGCGGTTCTTTCTGGTGGCCTATGGGGTCAAGACATTTGGGCCGGCTATGGTGCCGGTGATTGAAAAGCGCCTGGCCCTGATCGCAGGCCTGGTTATAGCCCTCGCCGCAGCCTTCCTGCTCTGGAGACATTTCTTGTGACTCCCAAGACCACCACGATTGACGCCGTCCTGACCCGCTGGCCGCTGATCGCCCTGATCGCCTCGGCCCTTATGCTGGCCATCGCCCATGGCTTCGAGACCTTCGGCCATCTGGCCCCCTGCACCCTGTGCCTGCGCCAGCGCGAGGTTTACTGGGCGATCATGGCGGTTTCGGCCGCCGCCCTGGTGCTGGGCCGATTTTCCGAAGCTCGATCCATCAAGCCGTGGTGCGACGGCCTACTCGGGGCAATTTTCCTGTTCGGTGCGGGCCTGGCCTTCTTTCACGCCGGCGTAGAATGGAAATGGTGGCCCGGCCCCACCACCTGCACCGGCGGCGGTGCGGCCAGCGCGTCCGACCTCATGGCTGCCCTCAATGGTGCCAAGGTCAAGCCGCCAGCCTGCGATCAGGCGGCCTGGGTCTTCGTCGGAATTTCGATGGCTGGCTGGAACAGCTTGATCTCACTGGGTCTTGCAGCGCTGTCCGGCCTCGCCGCCTGGCGGACCTCGCGTCGATGAACCGGCCTACGCCTATTCCAGCGCGTCCAGGCATGGGCGCTCAGGCCGCACGTATGGCCGAGATCCTGCGCGTTGATCACGCCGGCGAACTGGCCGCCGTGGCCATATATCGCGGCCAGCGCGCAGTTATGGCTGCCAACGCCAACCCAGCGATTGCCGAAACCCTGGCGGAGATGGAAGGGCACGAGGCCGCTCACCTGGCACGTTTCGATGACCTGCTGAACCAGCATCAAGTGCGCCCAACCCTGCTGGCACCAGCATGGCGACTGGCTGGGTTCACGCTTGGGGCCGTCACAGCCCTGATGGGCGAAAAGGCCGCCCATGCCTGCACCGAGGCGGTCGAAACGGTGATCGAAGACCACTACGCCCGCCAGATCGAGGAATTGAATGCTGATCCCACCGGTCCGGCGGCAGGCCTCGCCCCCACCCTCTCTAAATTCCGCGATGATGAACTGGCCCACCGCGACACGGCGATTGAACAGGGTGCGCTGCAGGCACCCGGCTATCCCGGGCTAGCGGCCGTGATCCGCGCGGGCTGCCGCGCCGCGATCAAGATCAGCGAAAAGCTGTAGTCACATGGCGCGCGACCCTCACTACGGTTCCCGCAACAGCGGGGCATCGGCGAGACAGGCCTAGTCCGGAACGATGCGGGACTCGTTGCCGTATTCCCCGGGCGGAACCAGGTCGTAGAATCCGCTCAGGTGCAGGGTCACAATGGCCGGGCCAAGCGCGTCGTTCAGAAAATACCAACCGTGCACCCCGTCTATCGGGGCGGTAAGCGCACCATGTGACTGCACGCCGGTCTGCTGCCTGTACTCAACCACCACCGGCTGGGCCGGCGGCTTGGTCGGGGTCTCGCCGTGAAAGTCGAAATAGAAGCTCTCGTCCGACGGCTTGGCATCCGACGTCCAGCTGTAGACGATGCTGTCACCGGTCTTCATGTGGACCTTGTACTCCAGCTCCGATCCCGCGCTGCCGCTCGGTGACAGCGCAATATGGATGGTATCCGTGCGATAGGGACGGTTGCTGAAGTGGACTGCGGAGCTCGGGGCCACCGCCTCGATCACCTTCGCCTGCGGCGTACCCAGCTTGAGCAGGCCGGTCAGTTTCCCAAAACCGGTAGGGTCGATCTGGAACTGCGCCGGCAGCACGAAAAGCACAGCGATAAGGCTGGCCGCCACCAGGGTGCCGCCGCTGACCATTACCAGGGATTTCTTTGACAAAGGCGTGTCAGTACGGCCTTCGGCGTGGTCTTGCGGATTCATCTCAGGCAACCTTCTGGGTGAAATATCCGGCCAGTTGGAATTCCATCAAAAGGAAGCCCACAGCCATAATGACAACATTGGCGGCGATGGCCTGGCGCGCAAAGCCGGGCCGGCCGCGCCACCACAGCATGACCGCCAGGATGGCCGACAGCGCCAAAAGTTGACCAAGCTCAACGCCCACATTGAACGCGATCATGTTTGCGACCAGACCTTCAGCCGACAGCTTCAGCGCCTGCAGCTTGGTGGCTAGGCCAAAACCATGCACCAAGCCAAAGCCGAGCACCGCCAGTTTGGTGTTGGGCTGGACACCGAGCACCGTTTTCAACCCGCCCAGGTTGTCGAACGCCTTGTAGGCCACGGACAGGCCAATCACCGCATCGACCAGGTAAGAATTAACGTGGATGTTCGACAGCACTCCGCTTAACAGCGTGATCGAGTGGCCGATTGAGAACATCGTCACGTACAGGGCGACGTGGCGCAGGCGATACAGGAAGAACACCACGCCCAGAATGAACAGCAGATGGTCGTAGCCCGTAACCATGTGCTTGGCGCCCAAATAGAGAAACGGCACAATCTGCGGGCCCGTGCTGGCCGCCACAAAGGCCGCGTCCGCACCCGCGATACCATGCGCCATGGCCGGTGCTGCGAACAACCAGGCCAGGAGCGCCAGTGCCGCGCCGGATGCGCGCTTTAAAATCGACGATCTATTCATGAACAGACATTGCCCACCCCGCACCCAAAAGCCAACCCCGCAAAACAGCGGCGGTCTCCAGCGTCGGCAAGGCCCCTAGGCCTGCAGTTCGATGTCCCAGTACAGGTAGTCCAGCCAACTTTCGTGAAGGTGGTGCGGCGGGAAGCGGCGGCCCTGCTGCTGGAGTTCAAAGCCGCTCGGCCGGCGGGCCTCGCGGCGTGGGATCATGCGGGCTTCTGCCGGTGTGCGGCCACCCTTTGCCAGGTTACAGGGCGCGCAGGCGGTGACGATGTTACGCCAAGTTGTACGCCCGCCGCGTGAGCGTGGGATCACATGGTCGAACGTCAGATCGTCCGGCGAGCCGCAGTACTGGCAGGCAAAGCCATCGCGCAGAAACAGGTTGAATCGCGTGAAGGCCGGTGTGCGATCCTGCGTCACATACTGCTTCAGCGATATAACGCTGGGCAGGCACATATCCATAGTCGGGGAATGCACCCGCTTATCGTAGGTGGAAACGATATCGACTCGGTCGAGGAAAACCGCCTTGACCACGTCCTGCCAAGGCCACAGCGACAGGGGATAGTAACTGAGCGGCCGAAAATCAGCATTGAGCACCAGGGCCGGATAGCCCGCCGGTGCTCCGGTAATCACCTGCATGCCGCACCTGCCATGGGCCGGCCGCGTGGGCGAAAATTTGATCTCAACTCAATGCAGAAGACAAAGGCTCCTGAACGCTGACGATCGCACCGGAATCGGTGCTTAGAAACAAAGCTTAGTCACCTTTCGATGTCGGTTGAAAGACAAAGCGAGGGCGGAAATTACAAGATCGTGCCGCCCTAACCTCGTTTGCTCAGCTCAGGGCTTGTGGGCCGTAGACGAAACGTCAGCGGCTCCTCAGTCGTACTGTCAGAACAGCGAAGCTGAACACAGCTTAGATCATCAAGGCCAAGGCGGCAGCCGCGGTGGCTAGCCCGATGGCTAGCAGCACCATGCCACCGGCCCGGTCGAGCATGACTTCATAGGCAATCAGGGCTTTCATAACTTATACTCCAGTCGGTTGACGCCCAATACGAACAGGGCTGCATTATCTATACACCGCTCAGATAGAGCGTATTTGATCAATGTCAAGTTTTTCATCTATACGATGATAAGATTTGTTTGGGTAAGGAAGCGAAATGGACGGCGATTCAAGCGAGCGCGTTGACCGCGCCTATCACCACGGTGACCTACGCCGAGCCCTAACCGACGCGGCGAGACGGCTGCTGGAGAGCGTCGACGCTCAGGCCTTGTCACTTCGCGCCGTGGCACGCGAGGCGGGCGTCAGTCCAGCCGCGCCCTACCATCACTTCAAGGACAAAAACGAACTGCTGGATGCCGTGGCTCGCCAGGGCTGGGTGGGATTGTCGGAACAGGTCGCCGCCGCACGAGGCGAAGGCGGATTAACCAGCTTGGGCATGGCCTATGTGAGGTTCGCCCGCGAAAACCTAGCGCTGTATCAACTGATGTACGCGCGCATCCGAGGCCAGGATTCCCTGCCGCACGGCAAGGGCGGCGAGGCCTATGATCTGATCAAGAAGCAGGTGCGGCTGCATATCGGGCAAGCGGCATCGGGCCTCGACCTCGAACTGGCCACCTTTGCCTTCTGGTGCCTTTCGCACGGCCTCGCCGAGATGCGCGGCTTTCCGCGCCTGATTGAGCTCAAGACTCAAATCGGCGGCGAGGACCCCTTCGTGCGCGCTGTGCTGGAACATATGAGTGTCGCAGACGGACAGAAGTGTAGCTTGAGCGCGACTCCCGAGAGTTGACGGCAAGCCTTTGAGCCCGTTCGTATCCCGCTTCGCCCCCTCGCCGACCGGCCTGCTGCATCGGGGCCACGCCTTTTCGGCCCTCACCGCCTATGCCGCAGCACTAGAGGTTGGTGGGCGCTTCTTGTTGCGCATAGAAGACATCGACGCTCAGCGCTGTCGCCCGCAGTTCGAGGCGGCCATCTACAGCGACCTGGCATGGCTGGGCCTCAACTGGGAACAGCCTGTCCGGCGCCAATCGGATCATCTTGAAAAGTACACTGCTGTGCTGGAATCGCTTCGCGCGCGCGGACTGATCTACCGCTGCTTCCGCACCCGTGCGGAGGTTGCAGACGCTATCGGCGCGGCCCCACACGGCATGCCGGCGGCTTACATCGGGGCACCGCTTGCCGCCAAGGAAGAAGCTAAGGCCCTAGACGAGGGCCGCTCATTTGCCTGGCGCCTGTCGCTGGCCGCAGCCCGCCGCGAGGTTCGATTCGAGAATTTGGATTTTGTCGAGGAAGGTGCCGGCCCTGAAGGGCAATGCGGCCTGCTGAAGGCCGATCCCACCGCTGCGGGGGATGTGGTGTTGGGGCGCAAGGACCTCGGGGTTGCCTATCATCTGGCCGTGGTGGTCGATGACGCCTTTCAGGGCGTGAGCCATGTGATTCGGGGCCAAGATCTGTTCGAGGCCGTACCGGTGCAGCGGCTGCTTCAGGCCCTTCTGGGCCTGCCCGCCCCAACCTACCGCCATCATCGTCTGCTTCTGGGGCCCGATGGCAAGAAGTACTCCAAGCGTGACCAGGCCCAAACGCTGGAAGACATCCGCAACCAGGGCCTCACGGCCGCGGATCTCCGTGCCGAACTCGGATTCTGACGCCGAACGCGCGTTTGGCGGACAAAACCGAACACACTTTTGACCGTACGATTAAAAACAAAAACGGGCACCGTTCCAGCAATGGAACGGTGCCCGTCAATGCGCTAATTTCGGGCTGTGATCAGCTGGCGCGAAGGTCGACGGCGGCGGACTTGCCGCGCTCTTCCTTCAATTCATAGCTGACCTTCTGACCTTCGTTCAGGCCGCGCAGACCAGCGCGTTCAACGGCGCTGATATGGACGAAAACGTCGTTGCCGCCATCGTCAGGTTGAATAAAGCCGAAGCCTTTGGTGGTGTTGAACCACTTTACGGTGCCGCTGGGCATATAGGCGTCTCCTCGAACCCATTATTGTAATCGGCCACGTTGTAGGTGCGACCGGTGACAATCTCTTTCTCAAGGGCGGCGGTTTATCAGGGCGCGCGAGCGGTAAAACCCGCTAAGCTAAGATAAAATCTACAGTCCCAAGCTTTGATTGCACGAGAAGTTCTGCATGAGCCGCGATTTGGGTCAACCCAAAACCGTTTTCGGCGCAATCGTCAGGATTCGCGCAGCAGCCGGTCCAGCAGGGCCCTTACCTCCGGCGCGTTCCAATCGGCAGGTCCCGACATCCGCGCCCGCTCGCGGCCTTGCCGATCAATAATCAGCGTTGTCGGAAAACCTTCGGCCCGAGGCTTCAACGAAAAAGCCAGTTTATAGCCCGGGTCCCGAAACAAGGTCAGCGGCGCATTGGCGGCGATCTCGGCCTTTGCCAGGTTCAGATCATCGTTCTTGTCGACGCTCACGGCCGCGACAAGCAAGCCGCTTTTGTCGGGATAATGGGCCTGCAGGTTGCCCAGCGTAGGCATCTCAACCTTGCAGGGCCCGCACCAAGTGGCCCACAGGTTCATCACCACCACCTGGCCCTTCAAGTCGTCGATGGTCATCAACTTGCCGTCGGCGTCCATGAACTGAACCGGCGGCACTTGGCCCGCGTGGCCCGGCGTCTTCATGGTGGCCAGGGTACCCTTGGCGTAATTCGACAACCGCTCCGGCGCGGAAAGTTTGAACCCTACGGCGGCTAGGGCTATTACCGCCAGAAAGGCGGCCGCGGCCAAGCCTGTCTTCTTACCCTTGCTCAGACCGGGCTTTGGGTTTTCGTCTTGGACCTTCGCCATATGACCACCCCTTCCGACACATCGCCGAACAACAAGGGTCAGTCTCTATGGGGCGGGCGCTTCTCGGACAAGCCCGCTGCCCTGATGCAGGCCATCAATGTGTCGATCGGCGTCGATAAGAAGCTAGCTTCTCAGGATCTGGCCGGGTCGCGCGCCCATGCGAGGATGCTGATCGATAAGGGCGTGATCGGGGCAGAAGACGGGGCGGCAATCCTGAAAGGGCTAGACACCATCGAGGCAGAGATGCTGGCCGGAACCTTTCCGTTCCGCGACGAGTTCGAAGACATCCATATGAACATCGAAGCCCGGCTGAGCGAGTTGATCGGCCCGGCATCTGGCCGGCTGCATACCGCCCGCTCGCGCAATGACCAGGTTGCCGTCGATTTCCGCCTCTGGGTGCGGGATGCCTGCGACCACGCCCACGCCCAACTGCGCGCCTTGCAGAAGGCCCTGCTGGCCAAGGCCGAGGACGAGGCGGACACCCTAATGCCGGGCTTCACGCATCTACAGCCCGCACAGCCCGTGACTTTCGGCCACCACCTGATGGCCTATGTCGAGATGTTCGGACGCGACGCGACCCGGTTCTCTGATGCGCGCGGCCGCATGAATGAGAGCCCGCTCGGTGCCGCTGCCTTGGCCGGCTCACCATTCCCGATCGACCGGCACGCCACCGCCGCCGCGCTCGGCTTCGAGCGGCCGACCGGCAATTCGCTTGATAGCGTCTCAGACCGTGACTTCGCGCTAGAGGCCCTGTCGGCTGCCTCGATCTGCGCCCTACACCTGTCGCGGATGGCCGAAGAGATTGTGATCTGGAGCACCCCGCAATTTGGTTTCATCCGGCTGTCGGACGCCTTCACCACCGGCAGTTCGATCATGCCCCAGAAGCGTAACCCTGACGCCGCCGAGCTGGTCCGCGCCAAAACCGGGCGCATCTTTGGTGCCCTGACCAGTCTTACCCTGGTGATGAAGGGCCTACCGCTGGCCTATTCCAAGGACATGCAGGAGGACAAACCGCCGGTATTCGACGCCTTCGAGGCGCTCAACTTGGCCCTGTCCGCCATGACCGGCATGGTCGCCGACTTGACGCCGAACCGCGAACGCATGGCCGCTGCCGCGGGCGCAGGGTTTTCCACCGCGACCGACTTGGCGGACTGGCTGGTGCGGACGCTCAATCTACCCTTCCGGCAAGCGCATCATATCACTGGCGCAGCGGTCAAACGGGCTGAAGTCCTGGGCGTCGATCTGCCCGGCCTGCCGCTTATCGAACTCCAGGCCATCGAGCCCGGGATCACCGACGCGGTGTTCTCCGTCCTCACCCCGTCGGCCTCGGCCGCCAGCCGGTCCAGCTACGGGGGGACTGCGCCCGATCAGGTTCGCGGGCAGATCAAGCGTTGGAAAGATCTTTTGTCATGAAGCCGATTATCATCGCCGCCGTCCTTGGTGCCCTGACCCTTACCGGCTGTGGAAAGCAGATCGAGCTGCAGCGGCCCGGCCCGCTATACGGCCCAGTCGCGCGGGCCGACGCGAGCGCCAACGCCAACAAGCCCTCCGCACCTGGCTCGGTGAAGGAAAACCAGGACCCGGCAAGCAGCAGCGCCACGACACGGCAGTCGCGTATCCCGGGCACAAATCCTGACCCCTTCAGTGGGCCGTCTGGCCCTGGCTTCCCCAACTCTGGACCTGGACGCTAGAGCGTGCCGGCATTCGGAGAAGCTCGGCGACGGCGTCCGTCTGGCCCTAACGTTACGGCTTCGCAGTCTGCGGGCCCGATGCAAATCCCTGAACCAGGAACACTGCGGTGAACCACTTCGAAATGAAGGAAGGCGAACTCCACGCCGAGGATGTCGCCATCCGCCGCATCGCTGCTGCGGTGGGCACGCCGGTATATATCTATTCAGCCGCCACCCTGCGTCGGCACTACACCGTGCTGCGCGATGCGTTCGCCGTGCATCCCGAGCTTGGAACCCCGTTGATCGCCTATGCGGTGAAAGCCAATTCCAATGTGGAGGTTCTACGGGTCCTCAGCGGGCTGGGTGCTGGTGCCGATACGGTGTCGGAGGGTGAGATCCGCCGAGCCCTGGCCGCCGGGGTTGCACCCGGCCGCATCGTGTTCTCGGGCGTGGGCAAGACGCGATGTGAAATCACCTTCGCGCTCAAGACTGGCGTGGCCGAGATTAATGTTGAATCGGCGGCAGAGCTCGACGCCGTCGCCAGCGTGGCGCGGGAGCTGAACCTGATCGCCCCAGTGGCTTTCCGCGTGAACCCCGACGTAGAGGCAGGCGGCCACGTCAAGATCTCCACCGGCAAGGCCGAGAATAAGTTCGGCGTATCCTTCGCCCAGGCACACGAACTCTACGCGGCAGCCACGAAAGACCCCCACCTTCGTCCCGTTGGCGTGGCCTGCCACATTGGCAGTCAAATCACCGACCTCGCCCCGCTGCGCGCCGCCTTTATCAAGATGCGCGCATTTGTCGAAAGCCTGCGGGCTGAGGGGCTCTCGGTCGAGCGGCTCGATCTGGGCGGCGGCCTGGGCGTACCCTATTTCAACCAGCCCGACCCGCCGTCGCCAGCCGACTATGCAGCCATGATCGCAGAGGTGATCGGCGGCCTGAATATCCAGCTGGCCTTCGAACCCGGTCGCATGATCGCCGCTAATGCCGGGGTGCTGATCAGCGACGTCATCCACGTCAATGTACGGCCGGAAGGGCGCAGCTTCCTGGTGCTCGACGCGGCCATGAACGACCTGATCCGCCCGGCTATGTACGACGCCTATCATGACATACGCCCTGTGGTGCCGCGCGGCGGTGCGCATCGGACCTATGATGTGGTCGGCCCGGTCTGCGAGACTGGCGATACCTTCGCGCGCGAGCGCGACCTCGCTCCGCTGGAGACCGGCGATCTGGTGGCCTTCATGACGGCCGGTGCCTATGGCGCGGCCATGGCGAGCGAGTACAACACCCGCCCGCTGATCCCCGAAGTGCTGGTCGACGGCGCGCGCTTCGCCGTCATCCGGGAACGGCCCACTTACGATGAAATCCTGGGCCGCGATCGCCTAGGCGGCTGGCAAACCTAGCCGCATATCGGGGGCGCTTTCCCCCAGCCTCGCAATTGGCTATAGCCCACGAGCCCGCGCCGACGGTTGGACCTGTGAGCCGCCGGGTCTGAGCGCGATAACAAGACAGAGCCGAGGAACCCTATGGCCAAGATCAAAGTCGAGAACCCCGTCGTCGACATGGACGGCGATGAGATGACCCGGATTATCTGGAAGCTCATCAAGGATAAGCTGATCTTCCCCTATCTGGACCTCAAACTCGACTACTACGACCTGGGCATGGAACACCGCGATGCCACCGACGATCAGGTGACCATCGATGCGGCCAACGCCACCAAGAAGCATGGCGCTGCAGTCAAGTGCGCAACCATCACGCCCGACGAGGCGCGGGTCGAAGAATTCAAGCTCAAGAAGATGTGGAAGTCGCCCAACGGCACCATCCGCAACATCCTGGGCGGCGTCATCTTCCGTGAGCCGATCATCTGCAAGAACGTGCCCCGCCTCGTGCCGGGCTGGACACAGCCCATCGTGGTCGGCCGTCACGCCTTCGGCGATCAGTACCGCGCCACCGACTTCCTGTTTCCCAGCAAGGGCACCCGGTCGATTAAGTTCGTCGGCGACGACGGCAAGGTGATTGAGCACGAAGTGTACAAGGCCCCCGGCGCCGGCGTGGCCATGGCCATGTACAACCTGGATGACTCCATCCGCGACTTCGCACACGCCTCGTTCGCTTACGGCCTGCAGCGCAAATTTCCGGTCTATCTTTCGACTAAAAATACGATCCTCAAGTACTATGATGGCCGCTTCAAAGACATCTTTCAGGAAGTTTTCGACGCTGAGTACAAGAGCAAGTTCGACGCACTTGGCTTGGTCTACGAGCACCGCCTGATCGATGACATGGTGGCCTCGGCCCTCAAGTGGTCTGGCGGCTATGTCTGGGCCTGTAAGAACTACGACGGCGACGTACAGTCCGACATCGTGGCGCAAGGCTTTGGCTCGCTGGGCCTGATGACCAGCGTGCTGTTGACCCCGGACGGCCAGACCGTCGAGGCCGAGGCCGCTCACGGCACCGTCACACGGCACTACCGCCAACACCAAAAAGGCCAGTCGACTTCGACGAACTCGATCGCCTCGATTTTCGCCTGGACCCGGGGCCTGGCTCACCGCGCCAAGCTAGACGGAAACGCCGACCTGACTCACTTCTGCGACA
>CANKEA010000005.1 GCA_947480815.1 Caulobacterales bacterium
CGCACTCTGACTCCAGCGCTGCCTCTACCAGAAGGCGACGGCCGCATGAAGGCGAACGATATCGAGACAGCCTCGACGCGGATCGGAACGCCCGGCCTTAGTCCCGCAGAAGCTCGTTCACGCCCGTCTTGGATCGAGTCTGAGCGTCCACCGTCTTGACGATGACTGCGCACGACAGGCTTGGCCCGCCCTTCGGGTCCGGCAGCGAGCCCGGCACTACGACGCTGTAAGGCGGAACCTTGCCCCGATGCACCACGCCGGTAGCCCGGTCGACGATCTTGGTCGAGGCGCTGATGAACACGCCCATGGACAACACACTGCCCTCGCCGACGATGACGCCCTCGACCACCTCGGAGCGGGCGCCGATGAAACAGTTATCCTCGATCACGGTTGGATTTGCCTGCAACGGTTCCAGCACCCCCCCGATGCCCACGCCACCCGAAAGGTGCACGCCCTTGCCAATCTGGGCGCAGGAGCCGACCGTAGCCCAGGCGTCGACCATCGAGCCCTCGTCCACATAGCCGCCGATGTTCACGAAGCTGGGCATCAGCACCACGTTCTTCCCCACATAGGCGCCCTTGCGCACCATGGCCCCCGGCACGGCCCGGAAGCCCGCCGCCTCGAAGCGGTCGGCGTCCCAGCCGTCGAACTTGTTACCGACCTTGTCCCACCAGGGGCCAACGCCGCCGCCGAGCGAGGGAGCGCCGTGCATCACGCCATTGGCGTTGAGGCGGAACGACAGCAGCACGGCCTTCTTGAGCCACTGATGCACGATCCAGTCGCCGCCGGCTTTCTCGGCGACGCGGGCGCGACCGCTGTCGAGCAGCTCGATGGCCAGCTCCACGGCCGCGCGCAGCGGACAGGTGGTCTTGGGGCTCAAGGTGTCGCGCGCCTCCCAGGCGGCTTCGATTTGCGTTTCCAGAACGGAGAGGTCGTGCGGGGTCATCTAGGCGGTCTCCTTGACGCTTGCGGCGTTCAGAAAGGCGGTCAGGTCGGGCGTCACAAAGTTGATATGCGCCTCGTTTTCATCCTCGCGGCCGACCAGCACGGTGGTCATGCCCAGCGCGCGGGCGTGGATCAGATTCTTGGACGAGTCCTCGAAGAAGCAGGTTTGGGCCGGGTCGATCCCAAACATCGCCATCATTCGATCGTAGGTTGCAGGGTGCGGCTTGGGGATCAGGTCGCCCGACTGGATGTGGAAGATCCCCTCGAACCGGTGAGCAATGCCCAGCTTTTCCAGTACCCGCTCAGCGTGGTTGGCCGAGCCGTTGGTGAAGGCCAGCACGCGGCCGGGTAGGCGGGCAATCGCCGCGTCCAGGGCCGCATCCGGCGATAGCTGATGCAGCGGCAGATCGTGCACATAGTCGAGGAAGACATGTGGCGCTAAATCGTATTCGGCCAGCAGGCCGGGCAGGGCGGCCCCGTGGGTCTCGAACCAGCCGCGCTGGATCAACTTGACCTCGTCCTCCCCCTTGCCGGTCAATCGCACCAGAAAATCGGCAATACGCTGGCGGATCTCTGCCATCAGCCCGTTGTCGTGCGGGTAGAGGGTGTCGTCGATATCAAACAGCCAGGCGTCGACATGGCGCAGGTCCGCCCGGGCGGACGCCATCATTTGCGGATCAAGGTCCCGGCCCCGTGCGGGGTGAATAGTTCCGTCAGCATGGCGTGCGGGCGCCGACCATCCAGAATGACAACGGCTTCAACCCCACCATCCACCGCAGCAATGGCGGTTTCCAGCTTGGGGATCATGCCGCCGGTGGCGACGCCGGTTTTGATCGCGTCGAAAGCTTCCGTCACCGTCATTTCGCGGATCAGCTCGCCGTCCTTGTCGAGCACGCCCTTAACATCGGTCAGCAGCAGCATGCGCTTGGCCTTAAGGGCCCCGGCCACGGCCCCGGCCACGGTGTCGGCGTTGATATTATAGGTCTCGCCGATATCGGACACGCCGATCGGGGCGATCACGGGCACATAGTCCTGTTCGGCATGGATCAAGGCCTGGATCAGCTGCGGATCGACCCGCTTGGGTTCGCCCACAAAGCCCAGGTCCAGCGGCTGGCCATCTTTCATGCGCCGCGCCTTGGTCACGGTGATCAGCCGGCCATCCTTGCCCGATAAGCCCACACCGCGCACATCCGCCTCACGCCCGGCCAAGGTGATCCAGTTGGCGATTTCCTTGTTGATGGCACCCGAAAGCACCATCTCGGCGACTTCCATGGTCGCTGCGTCGGTGACGCGAAGGCCGTCGACGAAGGTCGATTTCACCCCAGCCCGGTCCAGCATCCTGCTGATTTGCGGACCGCCGCCATGCACCACGACCGGATGCACACCCAGCAATTTTAGCAGCACGGCGTCTGCGGCGAACTGGCGCGCGACCTCTTCCTCGCCCATGGCGTGTCCGCCATATTTGATAACCACGATCTCGCGGTCATAGCGCTGGATGAACGGCAGGGTCTCGGCCAAGGTCTTGGCCGTGGCCCAGCCGGCTTCCTCGATGTCTGGCGTGCTCATGATTGAGGCCCCTAACCTTGCGGGGGGTTCGATAGCGGTTTCAGGTCGCGCAGGCCAGGGCGATCTCGGCCCGAAGTTGCGGCATGCCCGTGCCCTTCTCTGAGCTTGTGGCCAGCACACGCGGAAAGGCAGCAGCGCGCCGCGCCACGCCCTTGATGGTTTGGGCCATCACCTTGTCGACCTCGGCGGGTTTCAGCTTATCGACCTTGGTCAAGATGATCTGATAGGATACCGCCGCCAAGTCGAGCGCCTCAAGCGCTTCATTGTCGACGTTTTTCAGCCCGTGGCGGGCGTCGATCAGCAGATAGACCCGTTTCAGGGTCGGTCGGCCGCGCCGGTAGGCCCTGCCCAGGATTTGGAAATCCTTGGTGGTATACTTCGAGGCGCGGGCAAAGCCGTAGCCCGGAAGATCGACCAGGCGGATCTTGTCGTCGAGTACGAAGAAATTGACCTCGCGGGTGCGTCCCGGTTCGTTGGAGGCGCGGGCAAGGTATTTCTGCCCCACAAGCGCGTTGATCAGGCTGGACTTGCCCACATTCGAACGGCCGGCAAAGGCAACCTCGGGCAAGTCTGGCGGCGGCAGACCGTCCATCTTAACAGCCCCCATCATAAACAGGGCCGGACGCGCGAACACCACGCGCGCCGCCTCGATCGACCCCTCGTCGAACGGGGCTTCATCGGCGGGCGTGGTCACCCTGAGGCCTTCTGGGGCTTCTTGCCGCTGAGGCGGGCAAGGACGCTGTCGATGGGATTGTCCACCTTGAAGCGCCGCATGATCACGTACTGCTGGATGATCGAGAGCACATTGTTCCAGGCCCAGTAGATCATCAGGCCGACGGCCACCTGAGACAGGGTGAAGGTGAAGATCACCGGCATCCACTGGAAGATCTTCTGCTGCATCGGGTCCGGGGCCGGTGGGTTCATGGCTGTGGTCAGCCACATGGTCACGCCATAGGCGACCCCGAGCAGGCCGACATGCAGCGGACCGTTCAGGAAGGTGCCGATCAGCGGAAGCAGGCTCGGATCGTATGGGATTAAGCCAAACAGGTTCCAGATGGTCGTGGAGTCGCGTGCCGAAAGGTCGTTGATCCATCCCGCGAACGGGGCGTGGCGCATCTCGATGGTGACGTTCAGCACCTTATACAGGGCGTAGAACACCGGGATCTGGATGAGCATCGGCAGGCAGCCGGTCATCGGGTTGATCCGCTCGGTCTTGTAAAGCGCCATGATCTCCTGCTGTTGCTTGGCAGGATCGTCCTTGTAGCGCGCACGCACTTCCTCGATCTGAGGCTGCGCCTTGCGCATCTTGGTCATGGATTCATAGGACTTGTTGGCCAGCGGGAAGAACAGCAGTTTGACCGTCACGGTCAGCAGCAGGATGGCCACGCCGAAATTGCCGACTTGGGTGTAGAAGAAGTCGAGCAGGGTGAAGATCGGCCGGGTGAAGAACCAGAACATCCCCCAGTCCACCGCGAAGTCGAAGCGCGGGATCTTCAGCTCTTTTTCATAGGCCCGCAGCATCGGCACGCTCTTGGCACCGGCAAACAGATGGGTAGTCTGGAACAGGGCCTGGCCAGGGATCACCGTCTTGGTGGCCCCGACGAAATTGGCGTCATAGATGTCGACGCCGCTCTCAGACACCACGCGATACTGCCCCGTGATCGGGGCCATCCCTTGCGGGATCAGGGCTGAGAGCCAGTATTTATCGGTGATGCCGATCCAGCCGCCGTTCGACGTATAGGACTTGGCTATGCCGTCCTTCTTCCACTTGGCATATTTCCACAGCCGGTCCTGATACTGGCTCGGGTTCTTGCCGTCGCCCAGGGCACCGACCGCACCTTCGTGCACCACGCCGTTACGAGCGATGTCTTTCGGCAGGCCCTGGCGCTGGATCGAGGCGTAAGGAGCCAGGGCGATCGGGGTGCCGCCCTGGTTGCTGACGCTGTCGGCGACGCTGAACATGAAAGACTTGTCGACGCTGATCACGCGCGCGAACTTCAGCCCCGCGCCGTTATCGTAGGTCAGGGTCACCGGCTTACCAGGCGACAGGACCGAGCCGCTCTCGACTGTCCATAAGGTAGCGGGGCCCGGCAGGCCTGGGACATTGCCACCCGTCCAGCCGAAGTCGGCGAACCATGCGTCTGCCGCGCCCTGCGGCCGCAAAAGTTCAACCGGCGTGGACTTCGGGTCGACCGTAACGCGATAGGTCTTCAGAAACAGGTCGTCGATGCGCGCGCCGCGCAGCGAGATAGAGCCAGCCAGAGCCGGGGTGTCGATTGTCACCCGCGGACTAGCCGCCTTGGCCTGGTCGCGTGATAGCGTGGGGGCAACCGCCGAAACGCCGTTAGGTCCAAGCTGCGTATTGGTTTGCGCTACCTGCGCGGCCACGGTGCGCTGCTGAGCCAGTTCCGCCTCGCGCTTCTTCGAGGCCGGACCGAGCACAAAGGTTTGGTATACGATCAGGATCACCGCCGCGCTGACGACGAAGATGATCGTGTTGCGGTTATCCTCTGACATGATTGGACCTAGGTTTTTCGAGCGGAGTCTGGGCGGGGGCGCCGGTGGAGCTGGCGAGGCTTATCAGCGCCCTTTTCATATCGTCAAGCAGACGGTCCCAAGCCCGGTCGGCGGCCCCCTGGCGTGCGATGAAAACATAGTCGCAGCCGCCTTGGCCCAGGGTGGGTAGTAAGGCGCGCGCGGCTTCGCGCAGGCGACGTTTGGCCCGGTTACGCGTCACGGCACCGCCCAAGCGCTTGGTTGCAGTAAATCCCACCCGCAAGGCATCTGCCTGCGGCGCGTGTTTGTCCGAAGGGTCTCGCTTGAGTTGCTGGCACAACACAGCCCCGCGCGGGACGGATTTGCCCTTGGCGGCGGCCAGAAACTGTGGCCTGCGGGTCAGACGCTGGATAGGGGTCGGGGTCTCTAGCACAGGGACCCGCCGGGGGGTCGTTCGGCCTTAGGCCGTCAGCTTCTTGCGGCCCTGGGCGCGACGGCGCGAAACGATCTTGCGGCCGTTCTTGGTCGCCATGCGAGTGCGCCAGCCGTGCCGGCGCGAACGCACTTTCTGGGAGGGCTGGAAGGTGCGCTTCACGAGAGAGCTCCAAATACGAAACGAGCCACGGCCGGAGGGCATGCGCAGCGAGCGGCGGTGAATAGGCGAAATGGGGCGGCAATGTCAACCGGCGGCGGCTATTTCTACGCGAGGTTTGTGGGTTTGTTGCCAACCCTGCCGCCGCTTGGGTCAATCAGAGGGCCCATAAGCCCGGTTTTTCCCGCCGTTCACCATTAAACCGACCTTAAACCGGATTTGCGACTGTGGGCTCCCTCACGTCTGAAAGACCGTCCCATGCGCTTGCAGCCTCTCGCCGCCCTGCCGGCGTATCGATCCTGCCACGGACTATCCTGGTCGTTAAGCTGTCCTACCGCTTAGGCGCGAGTGCTGAATAAAACCCTTCCGACGTCTTTGAATTTGAGGGTTTGAGCTCTGTTACGAAAGGGTTGGCTAGTCTCTGAACGGATCGCGCATCAGGATGGTGTCGTCGCGCTCTGGGCTTGTCGACAGCATGGCCACCGGTGCCTCGATCAATTCCTCGATCCGCCGCACATATTTTACCGCTGCCGCCGGCAGATCGCGCGCCGTGCGCACGCCCTGGGTGCTCTCGCGCCAGCCGGGCAAGGTTTCATAAACTGGGATCGCGGCTTCCTGCGCGGACAAGGCGGCCGGCAAATAGTCGAACCTCTGGCCGCCGATATCGTAGCCGATGCAGATTTTCAATTCGTCCAGACCGTCGAGCACATCCAGCTTGGTCAGGGCGATGCCGTTGATGCCGTTAATGGCGACAGACTGACGCACCAGCACCGAATCGAACCAGCCGCAGCGGCGCGGACGGCCCGTTACTGTGCCGAATTCATGGCCGCGTTCACCGAGACGTTGGCCGACGGAATCATTCAGTTCAGTGGGGAACGGCCCGCCGCCGACCCGCGTCGTATAGGCCTTGACGATCCCCAGCACATAGCCTGCAGCGCGCGGTCCCATGCCGCTGCCCGCCGCCGCCTGGCCAGCCACGGTGTTGGACGAGGTCACGTAGGGATATGTGCCGTGATCGACGTCGAGTAGGGCGCCCTGCGCCCCCTCGAAAAGGATCCGCTTGCCGGCGCGCTGGGCTGTATCCAGCACCCGCCAGGCCGGCTGGGAGAAGGGTAGGATTTTCGGAGCCACCTCTAGAAGCGCGGTCAGCAAGCCGGCCCCGTCGAATGCCGGCAAGCCAAGGCCGCTGCGCAGCGGTGCATGGTGGGCCAGCAGGCGCTCAATCTTCTGTTCGAGGGCGGCGCGGTCGCTGAGGTCGCCGACGCGGATGGCCCGGCGACCGACCTTGTCTTCATAGGCTGGGCCGATGCCGCGCCCGGTGGTGCCGATCTTGCGCGCCGCAGCGGCCTCGCGGCCCTGGTCGAGATCGCGGTGCAGCGGCAGGATGAGACAGGCATTATCGGCCAGAACCAGCAATTCAGGGCTGATCTTCACGCCTTGGGCCTCGACCCGCGCGATCTCGTCCAGCAGGGCCCAGGGATCGACTACCACGCCATTGCCGATGATCGAAGGCTTACCCTGCACCACGCCGGAAGGAAGCAGTGAGAGCTTGTAGACCCTTCCGTCGACCACCAGCGTGTGCCCGGCGTTATGCCCGCCCTGGAACCGCACCACGACCTGGGCGCGGTTGCTCAACCAGTCGACAATCTTGCCCTTGCCCTCGTCGCCCCACTGGGCGCCTACAACAGTCACATTGGCCATGGATACGACTCTCCCACCCGCCGGGTGGAAGTCTGCGGGCCCTTCGACGGGTGCTCGGCGCGCGGACATGAGTCAGTCCGGGGTCAGCACCCGGCGGGCGGGCCTATACGCGGGCTAGAAGCTGTAGACAAGCCGTATGCCCGCATCGTCCAGGCCTTGGTTCTTGCCGTGGTGGAAAATCTGGCCGTTCGAGAGGTGGGTGTAGGAAAGCTCGGTGGCCAGCCTGTCGTTGAAACGGTAGCCCAGGGCGATCTCTGGATTGAACAGCATGCGAGAGCCGAAATCGATCCGCGTGAAGTAGAGGGTCCTGCGCCGCGCCAGTTCGTCGGGGGATAATCCTGGCACATTGGCGGGCGGCAGGCCCGCCTTGCCATCGGTGTAGCCCAGGCCGAAACCTGGCCGCAGATAGAGGTTTCCGACCAGGGTAATGGGCCAATTGAAGCCCATGGCCACGAAGTCGCTAGTCCGGTTGCTGTTAATCGAGACATAGGCGTGAGCCTGCGGCGCGCCCAGGACTTGCAGAGCGGTAATGCGCTTGCTGCGCAGTCCCAGATGGAGATCGACGCCATCCTCGCGCCCGGCAGCACCCATGCCCAGCGCATTTCCGACGAAGGTCACGTCATGGGCATAGAGGCCCACGTACCATTGCTGAGCCAGGGCCGGGGAGGCGAAGGCGGCGACGACGCCGACCAGTAATGCAACCTTCAGGTTCACGAATCGCCCCCCTTTTTGCAGCCCTTCTTTGTAGCTGGCGTTAGACTCCAAACGGTTAAGCAGCAAACAGTTCCAACGATGTGACGACACGGCTAGATTCCTCTCCCATGAGCATCACGATCAAACACATTGAGGCCGCCGCGCTGCGGATCGCGCCCTTTGCCGTGCGTACGCCCCTGTTGGCCAGCGCGGGACTGGCCGAGGCCATCGGCGCATCGGCGGCCTATCTGAAGCCGGAGGTGCTTCAGGTCTGCGGCGCGTTCAAGTTCCGTGGGGCAATGAACCGCTTGGCGCAGCTCACACCGGCGCAGCGCAAGGCCGGAGTGGTGGCGTTCAGTTCTGGCAACCATGCGCAGGGCGTGGCGATTGCCGCCGGTATCGTTGGCTGTCCCGCTGTGATCGTGATGCCCAGCGACGCGCCGCAGATCAAGATCGACGGCACCCGCGCCGCCGGGGCGGAGATTCGCCTTTACGATCGTTACAGCGAAAGCCGCGAGGCGATTTCGCAGGCCATCGCCGTCGAGCGGGGGGCCGTGGTGGTCCCGGCCTTTGACGATCTCGATGTCATCGCTGGCCAGGGTACGATTGGGCTCGAGATCGCCGATCAGGCAGCGCAGGCCGGTGGGCCGCTCGACATTCTGCTCTGTCCGGTCGGGGGCGGCGGGCTGATCGCTGGGACGTCGCTGGCCCTGGCCGACCGTTCGCCGGGAACCCAGGTTTGGGGCGTCGAGCCTGCCGGATTCGACGATACGGCCCGTTCTCTGGCTGCGCAGGAGCGGCTGGGTAATTCCAGTGGCGGTTCGACCCTGTGCGACTCGCTAATGTCGCCCATGCCGGGTTTGTCCACCTTCGCCATTAATCAAGAGACCCTGGCCGGCGTGCTGACCGTGACGGACGCCGAGGTGAAGGCCGCAATGCGGTTCGCCTTCGAGCGCTTCAAGCTGGTGGTCGAACCGGGCGGCTCGGTCGGTCTGGCAGCGGCCCTCGCCGGCAAACTCGACTTGAGCGGCAAGCGGGTGGGCATTGTCCTTAGCGGCGGTAATGTTGATCCAGGTCAGTTCGCGCAGATCCTGGCTGAGGGCTGAGCATGAAGTTTGCGAGGCTGGCCGCCGCCTTCTTGCTGCTCGCCCAGCCTGTCCTGGCCCAGTCTCCCACTCTACGCGGGGCGCAATCGTCCGCGACGGAAGCGCGGGCCCGCCCGAAACTGCCAGCCAGCGGCGCATTGATCAACGGCCAGTCCGAGACAGCCGACGCGCCTCCGCGCCCGCTTGCACCCCCCCCCGCCCCGCCCCGCCACTGCCGATGTCCTCCGAGGACCAGGCTCCGGCCTAGTGCTCCGCCAGCTGTTCGCGTGACTATTATGCCTGTCTGGCCGGCGGCAACGCCGATCTCTGCGCCTCGACCTGGGGCCAATGCCGGGCCGTCTGCGACATCACCGCCCGTCGCTCAGCGCGCTAGCCGCGCTTGACGCCAGCCCCGGCAGGATCAGACTCACGCCAATGGTCAATACCTCCGCGACTCGCCTGTTGCTTCGTGCCGTCCTGGCCCTGCCGACGCCGATCCTGCGCGCCGTCAGCGGTGCGGCGGCCGTGGTGCGCGGCGGCCGCACGCTCGATCCGCGTTTCCAGTTCCTGTTCTACATGGCCCCGCCCAGTTTCGCAGGTGCCCCGGGAAGCGTGGAGGAAGAACGCGCCTTGGCTGCGCGCGGTACAGCCCTGGTTGGCGGCGAAACTGAGCCCGGCGTCGTCACCGAGGATTTCAGCATCCAGGGCCCCGGCGGCCCGCTGCCTATTCGGGCTTATCGCCCGTCCCGTATCGATCCCAAGGCCCCGGTCATGGTCTATGCCCACGGCGGCGGAGGGGTGATCGGCGACCTGGAAACCAGCCATATCGCCTGCCAGGTCATCGCCGCAGCGGCACGCTGCTGTGTGCTGTCCGTCGATTATCGCCTGGCCCCCGAGCATCGTTTTCCAGCCGGGCTAGAGGACATGGCCGCTGCCTGGCACTGGGCCTGCGACAATGCGCTGCGGTTTGGCGGCAGGCCCGGGACGGCGGCGATCGGCGGCGACTCTCGCGGGGCCAATTTCGCTGCGGTGTTGTGTCAGGAGATAAGGCGTGTTGGTGCACCCCAGCCGGCGCTGCAGCTTCTGATCTATCCACCGGTCGATATCGCCAGCGAGACCCCATCCATGATCCTGTACGGTGAGGGCCAGTTCGCCAACCGCGCCCGGTCCAAATGGGCGCAAGACCATTACCTGGGGGCCCAGGCCGACCCAGCCGATCCGCGCCTGTCGCCATTAAGGAGCTGCAATCTGACGGGCTTGGCACCGGCCGTCATTGCTACAGCTGGCTTCGACGCCCTGGTCGACCAGGGCGAGGCCTATGCCCGGGCTTTGCGCGATGCCGACGTGGCTGTGACCTATCGCTGCTACGACAGCCTACCGCATGGCTTCATCGCCTTTGGTGTGGTTCCGGCGGCTCAGGCGGCCCTTCGGCAAATCGCCGGTCTGGTGCGCGCCGCCTATGAGGGGCTGGACCCCTAGTCTGTCTCGTCCCGCCACTGCGGTGGCCCAGGCAGACGCCAGCCGAATCTTAAGGCGCAGGCCCGCAGACCGAAAGCCACAGCGAAGGCTACCGGTCCTGCCACCGGATAGGGCGCATGTAGGGCCGTGAGCGCGACATAGGTCGCCGAACCGGCCAGGGCGGCGGTGATGTAGATTTCCTTGCGCAGCAGCACCGAAGGTTCGCCCGCCAGGACGTCGCGGACGATGCCGCTGAAACTGGCGGTCAGCACGCCCATACAGATGGCGGGCAGGGCGGGCGTGGCGTGGTCCAGGGCCTTGGCGGTTCCAACCACCGCATAGGCCGCCGTCCCTACCGAATCGAGCCAGAGGAGAGCCGATAGCCTCCAACCCGGCCGAGCGGTCAGCCACAGCACCGCCGCGGTTGTCAGGCACACCGCCAGGTAGACTGGTCTCGCCACCCAGAACACCGGTGCCCCGATCAGCAGATCGCGCAAGGTTCCGCCGCCCACACCGGTGACGGCAGCGAAAACCCCAAAGGCGATCAGGTCCTGTTTACGGCGCGCTGCCGCAAGGGCACCGGTGGCGGCGAACACCGCCATGGCGGCGAAATCGAGCACGGTCAGGGCGGTGGCGATCGGCAACATGGTTATTCTTTGCCCCAATTCTTGCTTTCTTTTTGGCATGCTTGCGTCCCGCCGTCTAAACACCGCGCATGAGTGAGAAAAAAGGCTGGTTCAGCAGGCTGACCGAGGGGCTATCGCACTCCTCGAAA
This sequence comes from Caulobacterales bacterium, assembly GCA_947480815.1. GTDB lineage: Bacteria > Pseudomonadota > Alphaproteobacteria > Caulobacterales > Caulobacteraceae > Caulobacter. Next base: position 11,312 of record CANKEA010000005.1, read on the forward strand.
CAGATTACGGAGTCTGTGGTCTCGGTCGTGGCTCGAAAGCCGCTCGACCAGACGCAGCTCGACCGGCTTGAAGAGATGCTGATCGAGGCCGATCTGGGTCCCGCCGCGGCCGCCAGTGTCACGGCGGCCTTCGCCAAGTCTCGATTTGGCAAGGAGTCCAGCGAAGAGGAAGTGAAGCTGGCTCTCGCCGACGCCGTGGCCGCCGAACTGATCCCACGCCAGGGCCGGTTCGAGCCACTGGCGGGTCCGCGACCCTATATCGTGCTGTTCATCGGCGTGAACGGCTCGGGCAAGACGACCACCTTGGGCAAGATCGCCGCTGACCTCCGAAGCCAAGGTGCTAAGGTGCTGATCGCTGCCGGAGACACCTTCCGCGCGGCGGCGGTGGAGCAACTCAAGGTCTGGGCTGAGCGCTCCGGCGCGGCCTTCATGTCGGCACCCCAGGGCTCGGACGCCGCCGCCCTGGCCTACGAGGCGGTCGAACGCGGCCGCGAGGAGGGCTTCGACGTCGTTCTGATCGACACCGCCGGCCGACTGCAGAACCAGCAGGGTCTGATGGATGAGCTCTTGAAAATGATCCGAGTGATCAAGAAGGTCGATCCAGACGCCCCGCACGAAACCCTGCTGGTGCTTGATGCCACCGTGGGCAGCAATGCGGTGGCCCAGGAGAAAATCTTCGGCAATGCAGTCGGCGTCTCGGGAATTGTCATGACCAAGCTTGACGGCACGGCGCGTGGCGGGGTGTTGGTGCCCGTGGCCCGAGCCTCGGACAGTCCGATCAAGCTGATCGGGGTCGGCGAAGGTATAGATGACCTGCAGGCTTTCGACGCTATCGCCTTTTCACGCTCTCTGGTGGGACTGGAAAACCAATGAACACTGCGCCCGAGGCCAAAGCCAAATCGAAGGCCGCTGGGGTGCGAATGGCGGTGGACTATGCCGCCCCGATCGTCTTCGTGGCCGCGCTGCTCGTGACCAAGAATTTCCAGCTCGCCACCTGGGCACTGGTTGGGGGGTCGGCCCTGGCACTTTTGATTGGCTGGATTGCTGAGCGGAGGCTGGCCCCGTTGCCGCTGGTTGCGGGCCTCGCTGCCATGGTGTTCGGCGGCCTGACCTTGATCTTCCACAACAACGCCTTCGTGAAGATGAAGCTGACGGTGGTCGATACCGCCATTGCTATCGGCCTGCTCAGCGGGGTGGCCATGGGCAAGAATCCGCTCAAAAAGGTGCTCGGCGATGCGATCAGCCTGCCAGATGCGGCCTGGCGTAATTTGACAGTGCGCTACGCATTTTTCTTCCTGGCCTGCGCCGTCTGTAACGAATTCGTCTGGCGGACTCAGAGTGACGCGCGTTGGGCGGTGTTTCGCTTGGTGATCATGGGTGCGGCCCTTGTGTTTTCGCTGCTGCAGACGCCCTTCATCATGAAGCACATGATCAGTGACGAGGGCAGCGCGCCGCCGCCGCCAGATCTGGGCTTCTAGACCAGGATATTTAGGAAGGACCCTGGGCGCGGAATCCGCGTCGGCGCGTCCTCTGGAATGGCTCTAACGATCGTCTCAAGCACCGTCGGCGTTGCCCTTGGGGCGGCGGCCAGCGGTGCCTGCGCGGGGGACACCGGCGCAGCTTGGCTCCCCGGGGCGGCCTGGAAAAAAGCTTTCTGCGCGGCAAGACGCACGGCGTCGGGGGCCGAGCGCACACAATTGGCGGCGGTCGAGGGGCTTTGCGGCCAGATAGGCGGACGGACGGTGCTCACGCTGCAAGCGATTCGAAAACGTCGTTAACAAAGCGTTAACGGCTACTTTGCCCTGGCCCAAAGCGCCTGGGCTTCAGGTTCGCTCATTGGCGCGCTGACCTTGGCCAGCACCACGCCGTTGGAGCCAACCAGGAAACTTTCCGGCACGGCGGTGACGCCGAATTCGATGCCAATGCGGCCGTCCGGATCGGTCAGATGCGCCACATAGGGGTCGCCGTACTTGTCGAGAAAACCCTGACCTGCTGTCACAGCGTCCTTGTAGTTGACCCCAACGATCTTGACCCCCTGGGCCCGCAGCGCCAGCAGGGCGGGTTCCTCCTCGATACAGGGCCCGCACCAACTGGCGAAGAAATTGACGATATAGGGGCCGGTGGTTCCGCTGGCCTCGGCGGTGTCAAGCGGGGTACCGCCGCCGAGCGGGGCCATGGCCAGACGCGGCACGGGCTTGCCGACCAGGGCGTGGGTCTGCACCTCGGGATTGCGGTGCAGGGACTTGAGCCCGAACACCAACACCAAGGCGACGAAAATCACGATCGGGGCGGCGGCGATTAGGCGCTTCATCGGTTGCCGGCGTCCTTCTCGGCCTGCAGGCGCTCGGCTTCAAGCCGCCAACGGCGGGAGGTGGTCAGGCTGGCGGCGATGATCCAAACGAAAAAGCCCGCCGTCAGTCCATAGGCCGGCAAGATAAACGCAGCGTACTTGCCGAGGTCGAGTCCCAGCACTGTCATCGCCCGGCCGCCTGTAGGCTCAAGACGCGGGCGCGGCGTCGCCATAATTCGGCGCGGATGCGCACCAACCAGAGCGACCCGAAGGCCGCCATATAGCCCAGAGCTATCAGCAGCAGCGGAATGAGATAGACCAAAGCCAGGGTCGGGCCGCCCGGCCGGAATACTGAGGCCCCCTGGTGAAGCGTGTTCCACCAATTCACCGAAAAATGCACGATCGGCAGGTTGATAGCGCCGACCAGAGCCAGGATCGCCGCCGCACGCCCAGCGCGGCCTTCATCCTCGATGGATGCGCGCAGGGCAATGTAGCCGAGATAAAACAGGAGCAGTACCAGCACCGAGGTCAGGCGTGCGTCCCACACCCACCATGCGCCCCACATCGGTCGGCCCCAGAGTGAACCTGTGGCCAGGGCCAGGGCTGTGAACCCCGCACCCAGCGGGGCGCAGGCCTTGGCGGCCGCGTCGGCCAGGGCGTGACGAAAAATCAGGCTCAGGAAACTGGCCCCGGCTAGGCAGATGTAGCCGAACATCGACAGCCAGGCGGCGGGCACATGGATGAACATGATCAGCACGGTGGCACCCTGCTGATAGTCGGATGGTGCCGAAACGCCGGTCCACAGGCCTGCGCCGATCAAGGCGGCGGCCAGAGCCCCTAGCGCCGGGGCCAGCCATGTCGAGACGGCCATGAACCGTTCGGGAACCGCCAGAAAATCGAGGGCGCGGGGCAGGGTCATAGTGGGCTGTTTACGCTGAAGGTCATGACTAATCCAAGGCATTGCGGCAGGCCGCCGCCATGGCCAGCGGCGACAGGGCCACCGCCGCTGCGGCATAGGCGGCCAGTAAGGCCAGGGCCATGAGGCTGGACTGCCCGGCGCGCACGGCATCGAGGGCCGCGGCTCCAAAAATCACCGGAGGCGCAAACAGCGGCAAGACGACGATGGCCACCAGTAGCCCCCCGCGCTTGGCACCCAGCGCCAGGGCCGCGCCCAGACCTCCAACGAAGGCGAAAGCGACACCGCCCAGCAGGCCTGTCAGGATCGCCATAGGGGCTAGGCTTACCGGGCCGCCAAGCGCGATGGCCGCGATGGGGGCGGCGAATGCCAGGGGCCCGTTGATTGCCAAGAATTGCGCCAGAGCCTTGACGACGGAAACGGCCTCCAGCGGAATTGGCCCCATGGCCAATAGTTCCAGAGCGCCATCCTCATAGTCGCGTTCAAAAAGGCGCTCCAGCGAAAGCAGGGAGGCAAGCGCGAGGGCTAGCCAGGCGATGTCGGGGCCCAGTAGGCCCAGTTGGGTCGGGTTGCGCCCGGCTGCCAGCGGTAGCAGGGCAACCAGGCAGGCATAGAAGGTCAGCGCCAGCAGTGGGCCGCCGCCGCCGAATGCGAGGTTGAACTCGCGCCGCATCAGGGCCAGCAAACCCTTCATGCGCCCACCTCGACGGTACGGACCGGAAACGGCAAGGGATCGTGCACGGCAGCCAGGATCAGGCCGCCTTCTGCGAGATGCCGTTGCATCAAGCCACCCAGCAGGGCACGGCGCTCGGCGTCCAGCGGGGCCATCGGCTCGTCCAGCAGCCACAGCGGCCGTGGGCTGGCCACCAGCCGAGCGAGAGCCAGCCGCCGGCGCTGTCCGGCTGACAGGCACCGCACGTCCAACCGAAGCAGGGGTTTCAGTGCCAGGGCGTTGATCGCGGCGGCGACGCCACCCTCCTTCGCGCCGGTCCAGGCGGCCTGGAAATCGAGTTCCTCGCCCGCGGTGCGGCTGGATTTGAGCCCGTCCTGGTGACCGACCAGATGGATGTGATCGGCTCGGGCACCATCCGGATCGAGCGACATACCCGAGGCGTCCAGAAACACCACGGCGCCTGATTCGGGGTGCAGCAATCCAGCGATGGCGCGCAGCAAGCTGGTCTTTCCAGCGCCGTTGGCACCCGTCAGGGCGACGGCCTCGCCGGCGTTCGCCGCTAGGCTGAACCCCTCGAAAAGCCTTCTTTCACCGCGTCTGACGCTCAAAGCCTCAATTTTAAGTGCAGATAGCGTCATCGAAGCGCACCGCCTGCATGGACGCCTGGCACCGCCGGGGCTAAGAACCCGTCTGTCGCCGGGATGATGCTCCGGAACGTACGCTGCACGATGTCGGACGCTGTGTGTCCGGCTTCAGTTGCGCGCGGTCTTGAGGGGCGTTTGGCGGCATTAAACAGGAGGGGAATCCTTAC
>CANKEA010000006.1 GCA_947480815.1 Caulobacterales bacterium
AACCAGCCGCCCATTTTCGAAAGCTCGGCACGGCTGACAGGCCGCGTCGCGGATCGGCTTCCATTCATCCCCGTTGCACAAGGGCGCGCCATTCCGGCGACGCCCTTTTTTCTTGGCTTTTTTGCGAGTGACCAAGGAGGTTTTCTATGACGAAGCGGGCTCAAAAGCGGGTGATGCGCGAAGGCGCTTTCGATGCGAGTCAGTTCGAACATCGTGGCGGAGCCGCCGTCGATGACAAGATACGCCGCCTTCCGCTCAATCGCACCAGTTGGAGTCCCCTGCCCCAGAACGAGGAACACCGCGACCAGGGCTATCTAAAGACCATCAAGGCCAAGTCTGCTGGCCAAGCTCAGCTGATGAAGGCCATCGACGACAAGAACCTCGTCCTGGCGCTCGGCCCGGCCGGTACCGGAAAGACCTACCTTGCCATCGCCAAGGCGGTTGAAGCCTTGGAAGCCGGCAGCGTTGGCCGCATCGTGCTGTCACGCCCCGCCGTCGAGGCCGGGGAGTCGATCGGCTTCCTGCCCGGCGACGCGGAAGACAAGCTGGCACCCTATCTTCGCCCGCTCTACGACGCGCTGTCAGACCGACTTTCCATGAAACGGGTCCGCTCGCTGATGGCGGAGGGTCTGATCGAGATCGCCCCGGTCGGGTTCATGCGCGGCCGCACGCTGAACAACGCCTTTGTGGTGATTGATGAGGCGCAGAACTGCACTTATGTGCAACTCAAGATGCTGCTGACGCGGCTGGGGTGGAACAGCACCATGGTGGTGACCGGCGATCCACAACAGTCCGATCTGCTGCCGGGCATTTCAGGGCTGGGCGATGTGGCCCAGAAGCTGGAAGCCCTGCCCAATATCGCTGTGGTTCGCCTGGCCGACCGCGATATCGTTCGCCACCCGCTGGTGGCGGAGATGCTCGGCGTGCTCTGACCGAGGCTTGGCAGCCCCTATTCTTTGGCTATGAAGCCAGCCGCTATTCCAGATCTTCGGCCAGGATCGCCATCTCGAACAGGAACGAACCAGCCTCGTCCTCGTCCTCATAGATCACACCGATGAACTCGCCCTTGAGCTCGACCTCGGCCGAATCCTTCTGTTTGCGCGCCTTCACTTCGAAGTGAGGATTGCCGAAGGTCCGCTTCAGGTGGGCGTTCAGTTGCGCGATATGCTTGTCGTCCACGGCGGATAATCTCCCAAGTCGTCGTTGGGCGGACCCTAGAGTGTTTCCGGTTCAGGTTGAACCCGAAATCCCGCCTAGATCACGTAGTCGTAAACGATATCGGCCAGGGTATGGTCCATGCTGCGCGCCGGCTCTTCGCAGGTCGGGCAATTCATAATGCGGGCCGGAACGCCCGCAGCGGTGCAGCCGGCTGGTACCGCCCGCAGCACAACCGAACCCGATGCGATCTTGGCGTAGTCGCCGATCACGATATTGCCCAGCACCTTGGCTCCGGCACCGAGCAGCACACCCTTGCCGATTTTGGGGTGACGATCGCCACGTTGGGCACCTGTGCCACCCAGGGTCACGCCGTGCAACATCGAAACGTCATCGCCCACAACGGCCGTCTCGCCAACGACAATGCCAGTGCCATGGTCCAAGAATATGCCTGAGCCCATCTTGGCGGCGGGGTGAATATCCACCTGAGCCAGTTCGGAGCTGCGGCTTTGTAGATACAGCGCCATCGGCTCACGGCCCTGGCTCCAAAGCCAATGCGCGACTCGATAGGTCTGCAGCGCCAGGAAGCCCTTGAAGAACAAGAACGGCTGTAAATAGCCCTTGCAGGCCGGATCGCGCTCGAAAACCGCCTTGAGGTCGGCTTCGGCGGCGGTCAGCAGCGAAGGGTCGGCACGATAGGCCTGTTCGGCGATCTCGCGGGCGCTCATGGCGCGCAGTTCCACGTCGGAAAGCTTGCGGGCGATTTGATAGCTCAAAGCCTGGCCCAGGCCACCGTGGGTCAGGATCACGGCATTGATCAGCGAGGCCAAGGCCGGTTCGGCTGCGGCGGCGCGCTCGGCTTCATTGCGCAGGGCGGCCCACACGGGCGGCGCTGACGCCGGATCGACTGCTTCTAGGTGCTTAGCCAAGTTTATGGCTCCTTCGACGCCTTCAGCGGCTTTTTTAACATAGACAATGCCAGTTGGCGCGGCAGTTCCCCACTCACCGCCATATGGTGCGCCCGCAATAGCATCGCTACCGTGAGCGAATCCTGAATATTACCCTCGGTTGCCAGGCGCAGCGCTTGAGCAAACGGAACCCGCGCGGTGGCCAGATCCTCGGTATCATCCGGTTCCAGAGCGGGTGCAGGCGATAGCCCGGTGGCCACAAAGCCGACCGCGCGTTCGTCGGTGACGGAATTGGACAGCTGTAAGGTCAGAACCTGCCGCCACTCAGCGGCCTGAAGCCCGGTTTCCTCGGCCAGTTCGCGCTTGGCACCGGCCAGCGGGTCTTCATCGAGCGGGGCACCGCCCTCGGGAATTTCCCAGCTATAATCCCGCAAGGGAAAGCGGTTCTGGCCAACCATGACGATCGTGCCATCGTCATGCAACGGCAGCACAGCAACGGCGAGGTTCTTGAACCCGACCACGGCATAGAGCGCATCCGTCCCGGTCGGAGCGACGGCGGGATATTCCGTCAGGCTAAGCCATGGATTTTCGTATATCAGGCGCGCAGGACCTGCCTGCCATGGCCGCCCATGCGAAATCATCCAATCGGGTTTTCCGCTCATTGGACCCTTGCCATTGCCGTTGGCGCGCCGCGCCACTAGGTGGGGCGTCTTAGCTGTTCAGGAGCCCGCCGTCTTGACTGTTCCTCCTGCTCCGGAATTCGGCGAACCCATTGCCGCCCAGGCTTCACCGGCTGTGCTCGAGTTCCTGGCCCGCCGACGTTCGGCTTCGGCCATGGCCCTCGCCGCGCCTGGCCCGTCGGCAGATCAGCTTGCCGACCTGCTGCGACTGGCCGCCCGGGTTCCCGATCATGGCAAGATCAATCCCTGGCGCTTCATCGTCATCCAGGATCAGGCCAAGACCGATTTCGCCGATTGGCTGAATGCCATGGCGCAGGGACGGCCCGACGCCAATAAGGCTGTGGCCGCTCTGGGTAAGCTGCGCACGCCGCCACTGGCGGTGGCCGTGGTCTCCTCGCCGGTGGAAGGAAACATCCCGCTGTGGGAACAGCAGTTGTCCGCCGGGGCGGTATGCATGGCGCTGTTGATGGCCGCCACGGCCATGGGGTTTGGTGCCAACTGGATAACCGACTGGTACGCCTTCGACCCCTCCGCCCGCGCCCACCTGGGGCTGAGCCCTGACGAGCAAATCGCCGGCTTTCTTTATATGGGCACCGCGACCGATGCGCCGCAAGAGCGTGTGCGCCCGGCAATGGACGCCCTGATTACCGCCTGGAAGCCTTAGCCGCGGCCGCGATAGGTCGCTACGCCCTGATCCGGTAGCCAAAGTCCTTCCGGAACCGGGCCACTCTGCCAGAACACATCAATCGGAATGCCGCCGCGCGGGTACCAGTAACCACCGATGCGCAGCCATTTTGGCTCGGCGGTCTCCACGATCCTGCGCCCGATCGCGACTGTGCAGTCTTCATGGAACGCACCATGGTTGCGGAACGCCGACAGGTAGAGCTTTAGCGACTTAGATTCGATCAGCCAGTCGCCCGGCGCATAATCGATCACAAGGTGCGCAAAGTCCGGCTGAGCCGTCACCGGGCAGAGCGAGGTGAATTCCGGCACCGTGAACCGAGCCACAAACAGTTGTCCGGCCTGCGGATTGGGCACGCGCTCCAGCCGCGATTGCTCTGGCGTGGCGGCGGGCGTTGCGACTCGACCGAGTTGGGTTAGGTGCGTTTCATCCATGACAGCGGCTTAATCCACCCAGCCCACGGCAGCAACCGGTGCGCGCCCGCTCAGAATTAAGGCGTTGATTCACATCCTTCGCATAAATTTTGCACACTGCTTGGATAATAGGCAGCGCCATGCCGCTCTTCGTTGCACCTGCGAAGAGAAAAGCGATGCTGGGTTTGCTCGATGGCGCGAGAAGCCCTTGGCCTAGGCAGCGGACTGCGGACTGCGGTTCGCAGGCAATGACACTTAAGGGGATAGACCATATGAAATTCTTCAAACTCGCACTCTGCGCGGCGACCGCAACAGTCGCTCTCGGCGGTGCCGCCCTGGCGGCCGACGGTCCTAGCGTGGCCTTCAACGCTGGCGTTGCCAGCGCCTATTCGTTCCGCGGCCTGGACCAGAACGCCGGTAACGCCTCGATCTTCGGTGGTGCCGACGTCAGCGCTGGCAAGCTCTACGCCGGGACCTGGCTTGGCCAGGTATCCTTCGCCGGAGCCGAAACAGACTTCTACGCCGGCTACAAGCCCACCCTGGGCCCCGTCACATTCGACCTGGGCGCGGTTTATTACGGTTACGTCAATCAGGACCTGCCCAATGAAGCCTATTGGGAAGGCAAGGTCGCGGCCTCGATCCCGGCCGGCATGGGCACGCTGGGCGTCAGCTATTACTACTCCCCGGCGTTTTTCGGCGACACCGGCCGCGCCGACTACTACGAACTGAACGGCTCGATGCCCTTCCCCGTCGGCGGCGCGACCCTCAGCGGCGCCATCGGCCGCCAGAGCCTGGCTCGCAAATCCTATGGCGTTGACGGTTACAGCACCTGGAACACCGGCGTGACCGTTCCGGTCTATAAGGACAAGCTATCGTTCGACCTGCGTTACGTGGGCACCGACAAGGACGCCAAGACCGCCTGCGTCGGCTGCAACCTGAACAAGGTTTTCGTCACCCTTAAGGCAGCTTTCTAAGCTTTTTTTGTCGATCAACTAAGCGACCGATTGCGGCCGTCGCGGTCTCAAAACCGCGGCGGCCTTTTTTGCCTAATCGACCAGAAGTACGATCTTGCCCGTCACGGCACGGCTTTCAATCCGCTGCAGGGCGATGGCCCCCTCAGCCAGCGGAAAACGTTCAGAGATATCCGGCTTGATCAGGCCGCGCGCATAAAGGTCGAGAACGGCCTGACGATCTGGAACGCTCTCTTGCGGCGAGCGCTTGGCCCAGACCCCGAACATCGCCCCCATAACTGTGCAACTTTTCAGCAGCACCAGATTCAGCGGCATGGCCGTCAGCCCCGCCGCAAAGCCGATCACTAGGTGCCGACCATACCAGGCGATTGCGCGTAGAGCCGCCTCCGAATAGGGCCCGCCCAGAACATCGACGATCACGTCCGCGCCCCCCTCGCCCACCGCGGCCTTGAACGCGCTGGCCATGGATTTTGCGTCGATGGCGTCACCGACCTTATAGAGCAGGGTTTCATCGGCACCGTTAGCGCGGGCGTGGGCCGCCTTCGCCGGGGTGGACACCGCCGCCACAACCCGTGCGCCCAGCGCCTTGCCCAGCTGCACACTGGCGGCACCAACGCCGCCGGCGGCCCCCAATACCAGCAGGGTCTCGCCTGCCTTGAGCTGCGCGCGACGGGTCAAGGCATAGTGCGCGGTCAGATAGGTTAGGGGCAGGGCCGCCGCGTCGTCGAACGGCATCGATTCCGGGATCACGGCCACATCGGCGGCGTCGGCCACCAACAGTTGCGCCATGGCCCCGAAATAGCCGTGTCGCAGCACCCGGTCGCCAACCTTCAAGCCGGTTACGCCCTCGCCCACCTGATCGATCACCCCCGACGCCTCAAATCCCGCTGCAAAGGGGCGCGGAGGGCGGATCTGGTATTTGTCCTCGATCATCAGCAAGTCAGGATAGTTCAGCCCCGCCGCCTTCACCGCGATCCGCACCTGCCCCGGGCCGGCCAAAGGATCGGGCAGATCACCATAGGTCAAGGTCTTCGGCCCGCCGGGATCTTGGCTGATCAAAGCTTTCATACGCGGATCGTCCTTCTTCTCAGCCCGCCTTCGCCAAGGCATCGGACACGGGCTTGATTCCGGTGCCGGGGGCACAGGCTGACCTGACACGCTCACGACGAGCGAAGCCGATTGGTGCGGACGGAGGGAATCGAACCCTCACTCCCTTGCGGGAAACGGATTTTAAGTCCGGTGCGTCTACCAGTTCCGCCACGTCCACCGCCCCTAGCCGTGCCACAACCGCGCACGCGGCGCTAGTCGGTCAGCATATTGAGGGGCTGGCCGTCTGGCGTCGTCTATCGTTCGAGCGGCCGGTTCCGATCGCCAGGAGAAACACGATGAGCATTTCCGCCCTTGGCAGCGTTGCGCCTACACCTGCACCGCCCGAGATCACTGAACCCAAAGGGCCAGATCTTAAGAACGATCACGACGCCGACGATGCCGGCAGCGCCACGCCCGCCGCAACCCCGGCCGCCCCAAAGGGTCAGGGCACGATCATCGACAACAAGGCCTAGGCTTCCATAACCCTGGCACCCGTGATTTCGGCCGCTTCCAGCGCCGCGATAAGGTCAGCGGTGGCGCGGTCCAGTTCCTGCGGATCGCGCGCCCGAAGCACCAGGTTGGAGCCATACAGGTCCGGCGAGGAAAACGGGTAAGAGCCGAGCGACATCTCTGGATAGGCCTTGGCTGTGGCCTCCAGCGGGGCCGCAATGATCCCTTCGCCAAAGCCCTCAACTCGTACAGTGCGGCTCAGCACCACCGTCCCGCCCTTAAGCCGGGGACCGACATCCAAAAGCATGCCGCGCATGATCGACGGGACCCCCGCCAGGACGAACACATTGCCAATGGTGAAGCCCGGCGGGCCCTGCACCGGATTCTTAATCAGCTCACCGCCTTCCGGCACGCGCGCCATGCGGCGCCGCGCGGCATTCAGCTCGCTGGGCTGATAGCGCTGCAACATCAAGGCGATGATCTCGGGGTGTTCGTACAGCGGAACGCCGAAGGCCGCCGCCACCCCGTCGGCGGTAATATCGTCATGGGTTGGGCCAATGCCACCGGTGGTGATCACATAGTCCCAGCGGGTGCGCAGGGCGTTCAAAGCTGCAACGATATCGTCGTGCACATCCGAAACCACCCGCGCCTCGGCCACCTCAACCCCCAGCACGCCCAAAAACTTGGCGATGGCGCTGAGATTGATGTCTTGGGTCCGACCCGAAAGGATCTCGTCTCCGACAATCAGCACGGCGGCGGTGACGCGTTGGGCAGACATGGCAGGCTCCGAAACTCTGAGGCTCCAGCATAGCGACCTGTGCGCCGCCAGCACAGGCCACGCCGGTTGAATTCCTATGCTATGATGGCAACATAGCGTCCGAACCGAGTTAGCACCCATGACCACTTCGACCGGCGTCATAATCCGCGCCCAACCCAAACGCAGCCAGGGCATCAAGATTCACGGTGCCGAGGCCTTCGAGGGCATGCGCCGCGCCGGCCGCCTGGCTGCCGAGTGCCTTGATATGCTGGTTCCGCATGTGGTTCCGGGCGTTTCCACCGATTATCTCGACACCCTGGCGCGCGAATTCACCCTGGATCACAGGGCCCTTCCCGCCTGTCTTTTCTATAAAGGCTATTCCAAGACGGTCTGCATCTCGCCCAACCATGTGGTTTGCCACGGCATTCCGGGCGATCGCACCCTGCGCGAAGGCGACATCGCCAATATCGATGTCACCGTGATTGTGGACGGCTGGCATGGCGATCACAGTCGCATGTATGGTGTTGGAGCCGTTTCCCCTCGCGCCCGGCGGCTGGTCGATATCACCTATCAGTCCATCGAACGCGGCATCGCCGCCGTGAAGCCCGGGGCCACGGTGGGCGATGTGGGCTACGCGATCCAGTCCTATGTGGAAAGCATGCGGTGCAGCGTGGTGCGCGACTTCTGCGGCCACGGCCTGGGCGAGATTTTCCATGACGCCCCCAATATTCTTCATTTCGGCCGCCCCGGTGAAGGTGAGACCCTGCGCGAGGGGATGCTCTTCACCATCGAACCGATGGTGAACCTGGGCCGCCCACAGGTGAAACTGCTCAACGATGGCTGGACCGCAGTAACACGCGACAAATCTCTGTCCGCGCAGTGCGAGCATTCTGTGGGCGTTACGGCGACCGGTGCCGAGGTGTTCACCCTTTCGCCGACGGGCCTGTTCAAACCGCCAATTCAGGACGAGGCCTAGCCGCGCAAAGGCCGCTCAAGAGCCCTTGCCGTTTTAAAACATTTGCGGAACTTTAGCCGCCATGCGCGGCGAGATGCCCTAGAGGAGACCATGCCCGGTCTGCGGCCAACCCCGGCACCGTCCGGGGCGCGTCCCGATCAGTTGGGGCGTAGGGAACGGCTACGCCAACGGGCGACGTCGGCCGGGCTTGCCGCCCTGCCCGACTATGAATTGCTGGAACTGGTCCTGTTGCGCACTTTTCCTCGCGGCGAGGTCAAGCCACTGGCGAAGACGCTATTGGCGCGGTTCGGTTCCCTTGCGGCAATTGGCGCAGCCTCCCTGGCCAAGCTAAAAACTTTGGCGGGCATAGGCGAAGCCGCTGCCCTCGACTTGAAACTGCTGCGCGAGATCACCCTGCGCATTGCCAAGGCCCCGGTGCTGAAACGCACCTTCATTGGGTCTTGGAGCGCCCTGCTGGGCTATGTGCGCGTTGCCCTGGTCCATGAGACGCGGGAACAATTCCGCGCCCTGTTCCGTCGACCGTAAGCATCAGTTTCTCTCGGACGAGATGATGCACCAAGGCACGGTCGATCACGCACCGGCCTAACCGCGTGAGGTAATTCGGCGGGCGCTAGAGCTTTCCGCCAGCGGCATTATCCTGGTGCACAACCACCCCTCGGGCGATCCCACACCTTCGCGCCCGTATATCGAACTCACGCGGCAAATCGTCGAGGCGGGCCAGGCAATGCGGATCACGATGCACGACCATCTGGTTGTCGGTCGCGAGGGTGTGGCCAGTTTCAAGAATCTGGAGCTGATCTAGCCTAACGGCTTGGGCTCAATCACGGGCGACGACGGGCTTAAAGCGGCCTGGATTGCCAGCTCGGTCGACGTTAAAGGCCGCCCTCCCCGATCGCCGCGGCTTCCCATTGTTCGAACTCAGGTTGCGCCAAAACCCGGCCAACATAGGCAGCTGCCGTGCCACCGCTATCGCCATAGGCCGCCAAATCGATGCCATATGTGCGAAACCGCGTCGCCACAGGGGTGAAATAGGCATCGGCGATCGACCAGTCCTTCCCCAGCAGAAACGGCCCGCCAAACTGAGCCAGCAACCCATTCCATTGCGCTACGATACGCCGGATATTGGCGGCGGCGTCATCCGGCACTTCGACCTGCAAGGTTTCGCCCAGCGCCATGGGCAAGGCCTTGCGCAACGGCAGAAATCCCGCGTGCATCTCGGCCACTGCGGCGCGCCCCAAGGCGCGGGCGGCGTGATCGTCGGGCCAAAGCTTTGCGTTGGGGAACCGCTCGGCCAAGTATTCGCAGATCGCCAGGCTGTCATAAATGGCCAGGCCACCATCCTTCAGCAAGGGAACAAAGCCACTCGACGATCCAGCGGCTTTGATCGCATCTGCCGTCACCCGATCCTGGCGCAGGGCGATCAGGGTTTCGGTAAACGGTGCGCCGGTGCGCTTCAGCGCCAGCCAGGAGCGCAGCGACCAAGTGGACCAAGCCCGGGTTCCAATTACGAGTTCCATACCCCTATCCTAACCTCAGGCGGCTTGACTTGGAACCATCCAGAGGGTGCAAGGACGCACATGATCCCTCGTTATTCCCGCCCCGAAGCCGCCGCCATCTGGTCCAACCAGACCAAATACAAGATCTGGTTCGAGATCGAGGCCCATGCCGCAGATGCCATGGCCGAACTGGGGATCATCCCCAAACTGGCCGCCCAGACCATCTGGGAAAAGGGCCGCGACGTGATCTGGAACAGCGACCGAATCGACGAGATCGAGGCCGTCACCAAACATGACGTGATCGCCTTCCTGACCCACGTGTCGGAAATCGTCGGCCCCGAGGCGCGATTCCTGCACCAGGGCATGACCAGTTCCGACGTCCTCGACACCTGCCTCGCGGTGCAGTTGTCTCGCAGCACCGATATGCTGATGGACGATGTCGATCTGGTACTTAGCGCCCTGAAGAAGCGCGCCTTTGAGTTTAAAATGACCCCCACCGTGGGCCGCAGCCACGGTATTCATGCCGAACCAACCACCTTCGGTCTCAAACTGGCCGGGCACTATGCCGAGTTTCAGCGTGCCAAGGAGCGGCTGGCCATGGCGCGGTTCGAGATTGCCACCTGCGCCATCAGCGGTGCCGTGGGCACCTTTGCCAATGTCGATCCGCGCGTTGAAGCGCATGTGGCCGAGAAGATGAACCTGGCGGTCGAGCCTGTATCCAGCCAGGTGATTCCGCGCGATCGGCACGCTGCCTATTTCGCCGCCCTGGCCGTGGTGGCCTCGTCGGTCGAACGACTGGCGACCGAGATCCGCCACCTGCAACGCACCGAGGTGCTGGAGGCCGAGGAAACCTTCACGGCGGGCCAGAAGGGCAGCTCCGCCATGCCGCACAAACGCAACCCGGTCTTAAGCGAGAACCTCACCGGCCTCGCCCGCCTGGTGCGCTCAGCCGTCGTGCCGGCGCTGGAAGACGTAGCCCTTTGGCACGAGCGCGATATCAGCCATTCCAGCGTTGAGCGCGGCATAGCGCCTGACGCGACGGTGCACCTCGATTTCGCCCTGCGGCGCCTGGCCTCTCTTATCGACCGTCTGACGGTGTATCCCAAGACCATGCAAAAGAACCTCGACCGCCTGGGCGGTCTGGTCCATTCGCAACGGGTCATGCTGGGCCTGACCCAAAAGGACGTCAGCCGGGAAGACGCCTATGCCGCCGTGCAGGGCAACGCCATGAAGGTCTGGCGCGGCGAGGGCCTGTTCCTCGATTTCCTAAAGGCCGATCCGATTGTCTCCCAGGCCATGACCGCGGCCGAACTCGAAGCCCTGTTCGACAACGGCTACCACTTCAAACACGTCGACACGATCTTCGGCCGGGTATTCGGCCAGGGCTAGGGGCTTTGCGAAAGCGTGCCTTCCCGCCGGTCACAAACGCCAATACCCGACTGCTGATTCTGGGCAGCCTGCCCGGCGAGCGGTCGCTGGCCGCAGGCCGCTATTACGCCCACCAGCAGAACGCCTTCTGGCATCTCACCGGCACCGTTCTGGACGAGGACCTTGCCGCCATGCCCTACGAATCGCGATTGGAGCGCCTGCTCGCGCGCGGTGTGGGTCTGTGGGACATTATCGAAACCGCCCAGCGCCCAGGCAGCCTAGACTCCGCCATCAAAAATGCGAAGTGCGCGACCTGCCTGCCCTGGACGCCAGCCTGCCTGCCTTACAAGCCATGGCTTTCAACGGCACCAATTCCGCCGAAATCGGCATGAAGGCGATGGCGGGAAGCGATCTGGCACTCTTGCGTTTGCCCAGCTCCAGCGCAGCGCACGCCGCGATGACGCTCCAGGCTAAGGCGAAGGAATGGCAGGCCCTACGGCGGTTTCTAGCCTAGTCGCTGGCCTTGATGGCCTCACGGGCGTGCGCGAAAAGCTCGTCCATCTTGCCGCGCACCTCGCCCTCGGTAACAATGACGCCTGAGCTCTTGAGGTCGCCAAACACCTTGCGCAGCACATCCTCATCACCAGGTTGTTCGAAGTCCGACTTCACAACGGCGCGGGCGTATTCCTGAACGGTTTCCAGGCCCATGAGCCCGGCGGCCCATTCGCCCAGCAGCCGGTTGCGGCGGGCGGCGGCCTTGAATTCCTGCTCCTGGTCGAGCACGAACTTGCGCTCAAAGCCTTTTTCGCGGTCGTCGAAGGTCGTCATGAAATCCCCAAAGAAACGCTTTG
The DNA here is from genome assembly GCA_947480815.1 of Caulobacterales bacterium. Lineage (GTDB taxonomy): Bacteria > Pseudomonadota > Alphaproteobacteria > Caulobacterales > Caulobacteraceae > Caulobacter. The sequence continues at coordinate 11,797 of CANKEA010000006.1, forward strand.
CTCAGCCAAGGCCTCGCTAGGGATTAATATCGCCTGGCAGCGTTTGGAGCAATCACGCACGACAATAGCAGCCGCAGGTTTGCGCCAAAGGGGCTGTTCCGGTAAACATCGGCTCACCTTTCGGGAGGCGGCGTGCGAGTCGGGTCGCCGTCTTCGCATTGCCATAGCCGACGTCCCCGGAGGGGACAGCCATGACCAGCCGCCGCAAGAAAATCTACGAAGGCAAGGCCAAGATCCTTTACGAAGGACCCGAGCCTGGAACCTTGATTCAGTACTTCAAGGACGATGCCACCGCCTTCAACGGTGAGAAAAAGGCGCAGCTTGAGGGCAAGGGCGTCATTAACAACCGCATCAGCGAATACATCATGACGCGGCTGGCCGGCATTGGCGTGCAGAACCACTTCATCAAACGAATGAACCTGCGCGAGCAGCTGATCAAAGAAGTCGAGATCATTCCGCTTGAGGTGGTGTGCCGCAACATCGCGGCCGGCAGCCTCTCAAAGCGATTCGGTATTGAAGAGGGCCAACCTCTGCCCCGCTCGATCATCGAATTCTATCTCAAGGACGATAAGCTCAACGATCCGATGGTGTCGGAAGAGCACATCACCGCCTTCAACTGGGCTCAGACCCAGGAGATCGACGACATGATGGCCGCTACCCTGCGGGTGAACGACTATCTTTGCGGCATGTTCGCTGCCGTGGGCATCACCCTGGTCGACTTCAAGGTCGAATTTGGGCGCCTCTATGAGGGCGATTTCAGCCGCGTGATTCTGGCGGACGAGATCAGCCCCGACAGCTGCCGACTGTGGGATTCCACCACGAACGAAAAAATGGATAAGGACCGCTTCCGCCGCGATCTGGGCGGGGTGATCGAGAGCTATACCGAGGTGGCGCGGCGTCTGGGAATCATGAAGGAGATGCCCACCGTCATTCAGGGAGGCATCCACTAGTGAAGGCCACAGTCCATGTATTCCTCAAGGCCGGCGTGCTCGATGTTCAGGGCAAGGCGGTCGAAAGCGCTCTGCACGGTCTAGGCTGGCCCGATGTCAGTGCCGTGCGCGTTGGCCGAGTGATCGAATTCGACCTCGTCGCCCAAGACGCCGCCACGGCTGATGCCGAGGTCGAGGCCATGTGTGACAGACTGCTCGCCAACACCGTCATCGAAAGCTTCCGCGTGGAGATTACCCCATGAAACTGTTCACCACCGCCGCCCTTTCCTTCGCCATGCTCGCAGGAACCGCCATGACCGCCCAAGCCGCCGATTTCAAACTGACCAGCCCCGACATCAAAGAAGGCGGCACCGTGCCCCTCCCCCATGTCATGAACGCCATGGGGTGCACCGGCGGCGGTGTTTCACCGGCACTGAGCTGGTCAGGTGCCCCGGAAGGAACCAAGAGCTTCGCCTTGACCGTCTATGATCCCGATGCCCCCACCGGCAGCGGTTTCTGGCACTGGGTCGTCGTCAATATTCCGGCCTCGACCAGCTCGATCGCGGCCGGGACAAAACCAGACGGTATAGGCCTACCGGCCGGCAGCCTGCAGACCCGCACTGACGCCGGTGCTGGCACGGGCTACCTGGGGCCCTGCCCGCCGGTGGGCGACAAGCCGCACCGCTACATCTTCAGTGTCATCGCGCTCAAGACCGACAAGCTTGACGTCAACGCCGACGCCAGCGGTGCCTATGTGGGTTTCAACATCCACTTCGCGGAACTCGGCCGCGCGACTCTCACGGCGACCTACGGCCGGTAAGCCAGGATCGTGAAAGCCGCCGTCGTCGTCTTCCCCGGCTCTAACTGCGACCGCGACTGCAAGGTGGCGGTCGAGCGCTCGACCGGTGCTCGGGTGGAGATGGTCTGGCATGCCGAGACCGCCCTACCCGACGACCTGGACCTCGTCGTCCTGCCTGGCGGCTTCTCCTATGGTGACTACCTGCGGTGTGGGGCCATGGCGGCGCAGTCGCCGGTGATGCGAGCCGTGGCCGCCGCCGCCAACGACGGCGTAGCGGTCATTGGTATCTGCAACGGCTTCCAGATCCTGTGCGAAGCGGGCCTGCTGCCGGGGGCCCTGCTGCGCAACGCCGGGCTTAAATATATCTGCAAGTCGGTTACACTGGATGTGGTCAACACCCAAACCCTGTTCACCAGCGCCTTTGGCGAACAGTACGAGGCGGTCATGACCGTGGGGAACGGTGAGGGCAATTTCTTCGCCGATGAGGCCACGCTCGACCGACTTGAGGGCGAAGGCCAGGTTGTTTTCCGTTATCAACAAAATCCCAATGGCTCGGCCCGCGGCATTGCTGGCGTCACGAATGCCAAGGGCAATGTGCTGGGTATGATGCCCCACCCCGACCGCGCCTTCGAAGACGACCTCGGCGGTGCCGACGGGGCGCTGGTGTTCCGTAGCGTGTTCGCCTGAGCGACCCATCCGGTGTCTTGGCGATGGGATTTGGAGAAAAGCTCAAAGCGGATCGCCGGATGCAGCGATCCATCGCTACGCGGTAGCCGACTCCCCCATCCTCGGCTATCACCGCCTCATGTTGCAAAGCCTTCGCCAGACCGCCGCCAAATATGGGCTGAGTTCCGCCGAATATGACGT
>CANKEA010000007.1 GCA_947480815.1 Caulobacterales bacterium
GCCGTTTTGATAAGGGCCATGAGGTGGAATTGCCCTCGATCCGCAAGATCAAGGTGCCGCCATCGGCCTATCTCAAGCGTATCTGGTAAGACTGCATTATATCCACCGCAGACGCCCTGAACTATCTGGTCAAGATCGTGGGCGTAGATCGTGTTCTTTACGGAACTGACTATCCGCACTGGGTGCACGACATGGCGGGGTCGTGGACGCATACGGGCGACATGCCAACGCAACAGCGGGACGCCATTCGGGGCGGGAACGCGCAGACGCTGTTCGGTCTGTAGGCACCTTCCAGCCACACCCAAAGTTAACGCCTGTCAGTGCGGTGAGGGTGGCGAAAATTGTAAGGAGCGCCTACAGGTGTCGATGGCGGGCCTTGCTGCGGCTCTCGTCGAAGGCAACCATATTCCTGTGACCTTAATTCACTCTACGGGATCTGTACCTATTCGTGGCCGTGGCTGCGAGTACACGGAGCCCACCTGTTACGACAGGTCCGAGGGAATTGAACCGTCCTTCACGGCTCTTGCGGCGCCGCCACCTTATACCCCTTCTCGACGGCCCGATGCTGCGCGCTGCTGACGCCAAACAGGTCCTGCGCGCTACCTTGCTGGATCACCGAAAGGGTTTGGCCGCGGCCCATCCCGATGCAGGGAACACAGCGGCATCGCTGGCACCACCCGAACTCTATGGTTTCAAATGTGCCGCGGGTTATCACCCGATCCGCGCCGAGATCGATCCGGCCCCGCTAATGCGGGCCCTGGCCGCCAGAGGCGTGGCCCTCTGCCTGCCCAGTGCTCGCCCTGGGCAGGCGCTGGACTTCCGGCATTGGTCGCCGGGCGATCCACTCAGCCGCGGCCGCTATGGCATAGAGGAGCCGCACGAGGACTCCCTGAGCGCCACGCCGGACCTGATTATCGTGCCCTTGGCCGCCTTCGATCCCGCCGGCCATCGCCTGGGATATGGCGCGGGCCATTTCGACCGCACCCTTGCAGCGCTTCGCCTCAGCGGCACGGTCTTCGCGCTGGGTCTAGCCTATGCTGAGCAGGAGGTCGCCGCCGTGCCATTCGAGCTGCATGATCAGAAGCTGGACGCGGTTCTGACCGAAAAGGGCTATAGGCCTTTCGCATGAGGATTGCCTTTTTTGGAGACGTGGTCGGTCGCAGTGGGCGCGACGGCCTGGCCGACCACCTGCCGGGCCTGCGCCGTGACCTCGGCCTAGAGTTCGTGGTCATCAATGCCGAGAACGCCGCCGCCGGGTTTGGAATTACCGAGAATACCGCTCGCGAGCTGTTCGACGCCGGTGCCGACTGCCTGACGCTCGGCAATCACAGTTGGGATCAGAAGGAGGCGCTGACCTATATCGTGCGGGAGCCGCGGCTTATCCGACCGCTGAACTATCCGGTCTTGGCTGACGCCCCCGGGCGCGGGGCCAATCTATTTGAGACTAGCAGCGGCAAGTCGATCCTGGTGGTCAACCTGCTGGGCCGCGTGCACATGGATGCACTGGACGATCCTTTCGCTGCCGTCGACAGGGTGTTGAATGATACGCCCTTGGGCAGCGTCGCTGACGCCATCCTCGTCGACATGCATTGCGAGGCGACTAGCGAGAAGATGGCCATGGGCCATTTTTGCGACGGTCGTGCCAGCCTGGTGGTCGGCACCCACACCCATGTGCCTACGGCCGACTGTCAGATCCTGAACGGCGGCACCGCCTATCAGACAGACGCCGGGGCCTGCGCCGACTACGACAGCGTTATCGGCAACCACAAGGACGAGCCGATCCGCCGGTTCACCACCCGCATTTCCAAAGAGCGCTACCGTCCGGCCGACGGCGAGGCGACGGTCTGCGGACTTTACCTCGAAACCGATGACCGCACCGGCCTGGCTCGGCGCATAGAACCCATCCGGGTCGGCGGGCGACTTAGCCGCACCGTTCCGTTGGTCTAAAGCCCGAGGGCGGCCTGCCCGCTAGATGAAATCGGCCAGGATCAGGGTGCTGGCCGTAACCCTGGTCATTTGCACCACCATTGACGCCAGGTTGGTGTTCGTCAGGTCGAAGAACACATAGGTGTCTGAACCGACCTGCTCGGCCACCACATCCGTTCCTGTATAGCCGGCGAAGTAGCTGTTGGCGGCGGTCTGGGCCAGGGCATAGGCCGATTGGCTGCCGCCGGTATAGATGCGCTCACCGTGCCGAGGGTGGTCTGGATCTTGTTGACCGTGACGTTGAAGTCGGTGATGACGTCCCAACCGGCAGTGGTGGCCGTGCCCGATGTGAAGGCACCGGAATAGGTGTTCGCGAGCACGAAAACGTCGTTTCCCGTTTCGCCAACCAGGGTATCGACGCCCGCGCCGCCGGTCAGCGTGTCGTTGTCGGCCGCGCCGTAGAGCACGTCGTTACCGTTGCCGCCGCACAGACTGTCGTTGCCGCTGGTCGCCGCTCAGGGCTAAATGCCCGCCAACGCCTCGATTTGGCGAAGCAGAAGAAGCAACATGGCCGGCCATTCAAAGTTCAAGAACATCATGCACCGCAAGGGCCGCGCCGATGCGGCCCGGTCAAAGCTGTTTTCCAAACTGTCTCGCGAAATCACGGTGGCCGCCAAGGCGGGCATGCCGGACCCGAACATGAATCCGCGTCTGCGTTTGGCCGTGAATAACGCCAAGGCTGAGTCCTTGCCCAAGGACGTGATCGATCGCGCGATCAAAAAGAGCCAGATGGGCGATGCCGCCAACTATGATGAGATCCGCTACGAGGGAGTAGGCCCTGGCGGGGTCGGTATCGTGGTCGAGGTGCTGACCGACAATCGGAACCGCGCGGCCGCCAATGTGCGCAGTATCTTCGGCAAGATGGGCGGCAACATGGGGGCCACCGGCTCGGTGACGTTCAACTTCGATCGTGCCGGTGAGATTCGCTATCCGTCCAAGGCCGGTACCGAAGATGCCGTGATGGAGGCCGCCATCGAGGCCGGTGCCGACGACGTCGAGTCAGACATGGGCGACGGGGTCTACGAATTCGGCGAGGGCCACACCATCTATACGGCCTTTGAAGCCCTCAACGAGGTCGCCGCCGCCCTGGAAAAGACCCTGGGACCGGCCAACAGCACCAAGATCATCTGGCGGCCGAAGAGTCTCGTGCCGGTCGCTGGCGAGCAAGCCGCTGCCCTGATGCGGCTGATTGACGGTCTCGACGAGGAAGACGATGTCCAGGCGGTCTACGCCAACTTCGACATCAGCGATGAGGACATGGCCACCCTGGCAGGATGATCCCTCCCTGCTTAATCGTTTAGGCGGCGGGCCTTCCCTGGCGTTAACCCATCCGCACTTTCCTCGCGTTAAAGCATGAGCGACAGTGGGGAACACATGATGAACGCTGCCCCGATTCGTATCCTTGGCCTGGACCCTGGCCTGCGCCGCACCGGCTGGGGCCTGATCTCTGTGGAAGGCTCCCGCCTTAGCCATGTGGCCCATGGCGTTATCAGCCCGCCCGATGGGCTGAGCCTGGCCGAACGGCTGTTGTGGCTGTTCGAGGCCATCGAGGGCGTTATCGCCGCTCATGGCCCGCATGAAGCGGCGGTCGAGGAGACCTTCGTCAACGCCAATCCGCAGTCGACGCTTAAGCTGGGGCAGGCCCGTGCCGCCGCCATGATCGCCCCGGCCCGCGCCGGCGTGCCCGTGGCTGAGTACGCCGCCCGTTACGTTAAAAAGGCCGTGGTCGGCACCGGCGCGGCGGACAAGTCCCAGATCGCCTTCATGGTTGCCCGGCTGCTACCCAGTAGCGGCTCGCCGACGGCGGATGCCGCCGACGCCCTGGCCGTTGCTATCACCCACGCGGGTGCGCGCCGCTCGGCCGCCCTGAGGTCTGTCGCATGATCGGGCGTCTGCGTGGCCTGCTGGCTGAGATCGGCGAGGAGGAGGCCGTGATCGACTGCGGTGGGGTTGGCTATGTGGTGCGTCTGGGTGCCAAGACCCTGTCGCGCCTGCCGGCTCTTGGAGAAGACGTCACTCTGCAAGTTGAGAGCCAGTGGAGCGAGTCGCAGGGCCTGCGACTGTCAGGCTTCCTCACGCGAGAGGAAAAACAGGCTTTCGTCGCGCTCCATTCGATTCAGGGTGTGGGCCCTAAGGCAGCCATGGCGGTTCTGGATGTGCTGTCACCGGCCGACCTGGCGCAGGCGGTGGCGCGCGAGGACAAGAGCGCCGTCGGCCGGGCCAATGGGGTCGGGCCGAAACTGGCCCTCCGCATCATCACCGAGTTGAAGGGCAATTCGCTGGGCGCAAGCCTGAACATCGCCTCGCCCGGCGCTGCGCCCCTCGCTCCGGCTGCACCATCGATTTCCGGCGAGGCCACGGCCGCCCTGATGGGGCTTGGTGTCAATGAAGTGCTGGCCCGCCGCGCTGTTGACCTCGCCCTGCGCCGCCTGGGTGATGACGCGCCCTTAGCCGAGCTGATCCGGGCCGCCCTGCAGGAGACCACCCGGTGAGTCGGCTGATCGAGGCCGGCGAGGGGCCCGAGCCGGCTGACAAGGCGCTGCGCCCGCAGACCCTGGCCGAGTTCGTCGGCCAGCCCAAGGCCAAGGCCAATCTGTCGGTGTTCATCGAGGCGGCCCGCCAGCGTGGCGAGGCTATGGATCATGTGCTGCTGTTTGGCCCGCCGGGGCTGGGCAAGACCACCCTGGCCCAGATCGTCGCCCGCGAACTGGGCGTGAATTTCCGTACCACCAGCGGGCCGGTTCTGGCCAAGGCCGGAGACCTGGCCGCAATCCTGACCAATCTCGAGCCGCGTGATGTTTTGTTCATCGACGAGATTCATCGCCTGTCGGCACCGGTTGAGGAAATTCTCTACCCAGCCATGGAAGATCATGTGCTGGACCTGATGATCGGTGAGGGGCCCAGTGCTCGCTCGGTGCGGATCGACCTGGCCCCCTTCACCCTGGTGGCGGCGACAACGCGGGCGGGTCTGTTGGCGACGCCGTTGCGAGACCGTTTCGGCATCCCGCTGCGGTTGGAATTCTACTCCAAGGCGGAGCTTTGCCAGGTGCTTGCCCATGCCTCACGCAAGCTGGGGCTCGACTTGAGTGCGGATGGCGCGGCAGAAATCGCCGCTCGGTCTCGGGGCACGCCGCGCGTGGCAGGCCGCTTGCTGCGCCGGGTGCGCGATTTCGCGGCTGCGGAAGGCGCTGTGGTGATCGACCAAGCGGTGGCGGCCCGTTCCCTGGCCCGGCTGGAGGTCGATCAGGCGGGGCTAGATGGCCTCGACCGCCGCTACCTCGATGCCTTGATTGGACATTACGGTGGCGGTCCTGCTGGGGTGGAAACGCTCGCCTATGCCATCGCCGAGGCGCGTGACGCGGTAGAGGATGTGATCGAGCCGTTCCTGCTGCAGCAGGGCTTCATCCAGCGTACCCCGCGCGGCCGAATCGCTTGCGCCCGCGCCTACGAGCACATGGGACTGACCCCGCCCGCCGCGCCACCTATTGCGGGGCAGGGTGCCCTGTTCGAGGATGAGGCATGAGTGAGCCTTCCGCCGGCCAGTTCCGCGATGGGGCCCACTGGCTTGCTGTTCGGGTTTACTACGAGGACACCGACTTCACCGGGGTGGTCTATCACGCCAACTATCTGCGCTACATGGAGCGGGGTCGGTCGGACTTCCTGCGACTAGCGGGGGTGAATCACCAGGGTCTGCAAACGCAGTACGCCACCGCCTTCGCCATCGCCCATATGGACATCGATTTTAAGAAGCCGGCGCGGGTTGATGACGCTCTGATCGTGCGCACCGCGTTTTCGGCCCCCACGGGCGTTCGCCTCATTGCGCGCCAGTGTGTCATGCGCGATGGCGAGATTCTGGCGCAGGCGGTTGTGACCGCCGTTTGCGTTGGTCGCGATGGAAAGCCGAGTAAACCGCCCCGCTCCATGGTTGAGCTTTTGACGCCATGGTTTGCGCTTCGCTAGGCTGGGGCAAGACATCGGTGACGGCTCAGGCCATAGTTTCACCATGGCTACGGTACATTTGCGTGCCGATTCCATCGACCGGACTAAAGGAACGAACCGCCCATGGATCCTTCGAACGTTACGCCGGAGACTTTCTCCTTCCTCACCCTGTTCCTTCGGGCCGACTGGGTGATCAAGGCGGTGATGACGGGTCTGGCCCTGGCCTCGCTGTGGTCTTGGGCGGTCATCATCGACAAGACCTTCCGCTTTACCTCGCTGAATGCCGCCGCGGATAAGTTCGAGGATCAAGTCTCCGGCGGGCGCAGCCTGGAGGACGTGGCGACCGAAGCGGGCGAGCGTCCGCGCCAGCCTTTGCCGCGTATGCTACAGGCGGCGCTGAAGGAATGGCGTGATGCCCGTAAGGGCGGTGGGGCGCTGGGCGAAACCCAATCGGCCTTCCTGATCCAGCGCATCGACCGGGTCTTGGACTCCATGATCGCGCGCGAGAATGCCCGCATCGAGGAGGGCCTGGGAAGCCTCGCGATCGTCGCCACGGCCTCGCCGTTCGTGGGGTTGTTCGGCACGGTATGGGGCATCATGCATGCGTTCCAGAACATTGCGATCCAGAAAAACACCTCACTTGCCGTGGTCGCACCGGCCATTGCCGAAGCGCTGTTTGCCACCGCAATTGGTCTGGTGGCCGCCATTCCGGCCTATATCGCCTACAACAAGTTCTCGACCGACGCCGGCAAGTTCGGCGGCCGTCTGGAGGGCTTCGCCGACGATCTCTCCACCGCTATCCAGCGGCGGCTGGCCGAGCGGGTGTGAGCATGCCCGTCGAAGTTTGTGCGGCTTGCCGTTCGGAGCGGCTGGCTTTCTTGGACGGCGAGCCTGGTGGTGCGTCTAAGATGCAATCTGAAGCGGGGAGGCTTTAGCCGGTGGCCCTCTCTGCTAACGACGCTTTCGCGGCCGGCCGGCGCCGCGGCCGGCGCGGCCGCGGCCGACGCGGTGCTTTGTCGGAAATCAATGTAACGCCGCTGGTCGATGTGATGATGGTCCTGCTGATCATCTTCATGATCTCTGCCCCGCTGCTAACTGTGGGCGTGCCAATCGAACTGCCCAAGACGTCCGCCGGGGCACTCAACGACCAGAATCAACCGATCACGGTGTCGATCCGCCGCGACGGCCGGCTCTATCTGGGCGAGGACGAAGTGCCGTTCACGGCGCTAAGCGATCGGGCCATCGGCCTCGCCGCTGGCGAACTGGCGCGGCCGATCTATGTGCGCGCCGACGGCGGCGCGCAGTACGCCATTGTGGCCCAGGTCATGGCAGCTCTGTCGACCAGTGGCTTTACCCGCATCAACCTGATCACCGATACCGGTGGTCCCCCCTCTGGTTTGGCTGGGGATGCGAAGCCAGACGAAACGGCGTCGAAGGGCTCGGCCGTGGCTAGGTCACGCACCGAGACCAATTTTTCGCCAGCCGTTCTGGCCAGCGGGGTGCTGCATGGGCTGATCGCGGTGGTCCTGCTGATCGCTTGGCCGCATGCCTCCAAGCCGATCACCCTGGGCTCAGCGGTACCGGTGACCATCGTCGCGACGGGTCCCGTGGCCAATATCCGGCCGGCTGAACAGGCGCTGCTCGACCAGGAGGCTCAGACCGAGGCTCCGGTTCCCGACGCCGCGCCCGCGCCCGCCGCCCCAATCCCAGCCCCGACGCCGCCCAAGCCCGATGCTGCGCCAAAGCCCGCCCCCGCGCCCATACCGGCGAAGACCCTGGCCAAGCCGGCACCGCAGCCGAGCCTGAACCTCGACGCCCTGGCCGCTTCTATTGCCAAACGCCAAGTGGCCGCTTCTGGCCAGACCCGCTCCCAGGCTCAACAAGGTCCAGCCCGTGCCGAAACGGCCGTCGAAGCCCGTCAGGCCGTGGGCGCATCGTCCGCCCTGACTGCCAGCGCGCTTGGCATCCTGGCCGCGGAACTGCAGCGGCGCTGGAACCCCAATTGCGCGGTAGAAGGCGGCTCGTCGGTCGATATTCGTGTTGGCTTCCGCTTGGTTCAGGGTGGAATGATTGTCGGTGATGTGGATTCCTCTGGCGCGACCGCGACCGACCCCGTGGTTAAGGCGGCGTCTGATCGCGCCGTGAGAGCCGTGCGCCAGGCTGCACCCTTCGAATCCCTGCCACCGGAACTTTTCGGCCAGAGGATCGTCGTCAACTTCAACGCCAAACAGGCCTGTTCGGCGTAAGGATGATTGTTATGCGTTTGTCTCTGCTGCTTTCTGCCCTCGCCCTGCTGGCCCTGCCGTTCGCTTCGGCGCATGCGCAGGGCCCTGCCGCGCCGCCCGCTGCGGCGGAAGAGATCACCGTCGATGTCAACTCCGGCGCGGTGCAGCCTTTGCCCATCGCGGTTCCGGTCTTCAGCGGCGCTGCCCAGGGCGCTGACATCGCCAAGGTGATCATGGCCAATCTGGAACGTTCGGGTCTGTTTCGACCCATCGACCCCTCGGCCTTTGTTGAGACGTCGCTCGAGGTTAACGTTCAGCCAAGGTTCTCGGATTGGAAAACGGTCGGGGCGCAGGCGCTCGTCAATGGTCAGGCCACAGTTGAGGCAGACGGGCGCCTTCGGGTCGAATTCCGGCTATGGGACGTGTTCTCGGAAACCCAGTTGCTCGGCTTGCAGTTTACCTCCACGCCAGAGAACTGGCGGCGCGTGGCCCACAAGATCAGCGATGCGGTCTATGAGCGCCTGACCGGAGAGAAGGGTTATTTCGATACGCGCGTGGTGTTCGTGGCCGAGAGTGGTGCCAAGGTCGGGCGCATCAAGCGGCTGGCGATCATGGATCAGGACGGCACCAACCCATCCTACCTGACCGATGGCTCCTACCTGGTGATGACCCCGCGGTTTTCCTCGACCAGCCAGGAAATCACCTACATGGCTTTGCGACCCACTGGCTCCAGCGTTTATCTGTTCAACATCGAGACGGGCCGTCAGGAAACGCTCGGCACCTTTCCCGGCATGGTGTTTGCCCCGCGCTTTTCGCCAGGGGGCGACAAGGTCGCATTTAGCGTCGAGCGCGGTGGCAACAGCGATATCTATGTTATGGACCTGCGTACGCGGCAGACCAGTCGCGTGACCTCCGACCCCGCCATTGATACCTCGCCATCCTTCTCGCCGGACGGCTCCAAGATCGTGTTCAATTCCGACCGGGGCGGCTCGCCGCAGATTTACATGATGAACACCGATGGCTCGGGCGTGCGGCGGATTTCCTACGGCACGGGCCGTTACACCACCCCCGTCTGGGCCCCACGCGGCGATTTCATCGCCTTCACCAAACAGACCGGCGGCGAGTTTCATATCGGCGTCATGCGCGCCGACGGCAGCGATCAGCGTTTGCTGACCACCAGCTATCTCGATGAGGGGCCAACCTGGGCCCCCAATGGACGGGTTCTGATGTTTTTCCGTGAAACCTCGCCGGGCAATCCGCGTCTCTGGACCGTGGACATTACCGGCCGAATTCTTCGGCCTGCGCCCTACACCAGCGCTGCGTCCGACCCGGCCTGGTCGACCTTGTTGAACTAGGGAGATGGTTTGCACGGTATTGTGAGCCAAGCTGGCTTTTTTTGATCCCATCTGGAGTAAAAACGCGTCAAGCTGCGTCTATTCGGTTCAAACGATCCAAGGAGGACGTTGTGAGATTAGACATTAAGCGCGCCGTAACACTGGCGTTGATTGCCGTCGCATCCGCCAGCCTGGCTGCCTGCGCGACCAAGAAGCCGCTGCCGGTAACCCCGCCACCGCCCCCGCCGCCAGCTGCAAAGCCTGCGCCGCCGCCGCCGCCGGCCCCAGTGCCACCCCCTCCCGGGATAGCCCCCGGTTCGACGCAGGACTTCGTGGTCAATATCGGCGACCGTATCTATTTTGATTTCGACGCCTATGACCTGCGCACCGATGCCCAGCCTGTACTGGCCAATCAGGCCACCTGGCTGGTGCGCTACACCAATGTGAAGGTGCGAATCGAAGGCAATGCCGACGAGCGCGGCACCCGCGAATACAACCTGGCCTTGGGTGCGCGCCGCGCCAATTCTGTGCGCGACTTCCTTGTCTCTCATGGTGTCGCGGCCAATCGCATCGAGACCATTTCCTTTGGCAAGGAACGGCCGATCGCTGAGAGCTCTGACGAGGCGTCCTGGGCGCAGAACCGCAATGTCCATACCGCCATCACCGAGGGTGCCCGTTAAGGTTTGCAGGGTCAGGTTCGATTCGGAGAAGGGACCGCGTGCGGTCCCTTCTTTGCATCCGGTGGCCCCGCAGCCCTATTCTAGCCGCGCAAACCGACGAGTGTTCCGAACATGATGAGCCCCGCCTTCGCCAAGATAATCGCCTCCGCCCTTGCTGGCATGACGCTGGCGGCGGCCGGACAGGGCCTGGCCCAGACCCCGATCGACAGCGATCCGCTCGACGATCGCTCCAAGCGTCGGCTCGACAACATGGAGAAGGTGGTGCGTGAACTACGCAGCATCGTCTACCAGGGGCGCAGCACGGGAAAGCCCATCGTTATCCAGTCGGCCGAGACTGATTCCGTGGTCGAGATCCTGAAGACCCACGTCGATGACCTCGAACAGTCGCTCAAGCGGATGACGGCCGACAGCGAGGCCCAACTTCGTGATCTCGACCAGGCGCGCAAGGACCTGGCTACCGCCCTAAACCATGAGGCCGCCCTCGAAGCCCGGCTTGGCGCACTCGAAGGCAAGGTCGCCGCAGCCATGGCCCCGCCCCCCGCCGAACAGCCTGCGGCTCCGCCTGCCGCTGCCTTGCCTGCGCCTGCGGTGTCTCCCGCCGTGACACCGGCGGCGGCCTTTGCTGCGGCCAACAAACAGCTTCTCGATGGCGACTATCCCCATGCCGAAAGCGCCTTCGCCGATTTCGTGCAGCGATATCCTACGGACCCTCGCGCCGCTGAAGCCAACTATCATCTGGGGCAGACCCTGACCGTACGCACGAATACTGCCGATGCCGCCGGTGCCTATCTCGCGGCGATCCGCGGCTATCCGAAGACGGTCTGGGCGCCAGATGCCATGTTACAGCTGTCGCGTGCCCTGCTTACGCTCGGTGACCAAGCCAATGCCTGCAAGGTGCTGGACGACCTGAATAAGCGCTATCCGATGGTGCCCCCGCCGGTGCAGTCCCGCGCGGCCACAACCCGGGCCCAGGCCAAGTGCGTACCCTGATCGAAGAGGTCGAGGCGATCCTGGACCGGCGGCTGGCGTCGCGCACTTATGCCCCGTTGACGGTCGCCTTTTCGGGAGGAGGCGACAGTCTCGTCTTATTGATCCTGGCGCTCGAATGGGCCGGTCGGCATGACCGGCGCGTCCTGGCCCTGGTGCTCGATCACGGCCTAAACCCTGACAGCTCAGCTTGGACCCGCTTTGCCGCCGCGGCCGCTGCCCGGCTTGGCGCGCAGGTCCAAACCCTTTCCTGGGATGGCCCCAAACCCGAAACGGGCTTGCCAGCCGCCGCTCGTGCCGCGCGTCATGCCGTCTTGGCGCAGGCTGCGAGAGCTTTGGGTGCGTCTGTATTGCTGATGGGCCATACGGCTGACGACCGCCTTGAGGCTGAACACATGCGCGCCGAAGGCTCCAGCGTCCCTGATCCCAAGACATGGGCCCCATCCCCGGCGTGGCCACAGGGACGCGGCGTATCTGTGCTGCGGCCCTTGATAAACATCCGGCGAGACGCATTGCGCGATTTTCTGCGGGCGCGCGGCGAGCGCTGGCTCGATGACCCGGCCAACGACGATCCGCGCTTCGCCCGTGCCCGGGCGCGGGTCGCTCTGGCGGACCAGGAGCCTGCGCCCGCCCCGGCCGACGTCGCAGAACCCGTAGCGATTGAGGGCTGGCGAGAATCTTTTGGCGCCCTAGAGGCCGAAGGCGAGGTTGTTGCAGCCGCTCTGGCGGCGGCTTGCCTTTGCGCCGCCGGAACCACCCGCCCTCCGGCGGCAACCCAGATCGCTCGGGTGATGGCCCTGATGGAACGGGGTGAAGACTTCGCTGCCACCCTGGCCGGTGCCCGCGTGGCGCGGCGAGGCGGCCGCCTCAGCATTACCCGCGAGACCGGGCGGCTGCCGATGGAGTCCCTGGCTATAGCTGAAGGCGAAACCTTGGTCTGGGATGGCCGCTTTGAACTGAAGGCTGCGGGGCCAAGTCTTACGGTCCGCGCGCTCGGTGGGCTGGCGTCCTACCTGCCCAAGTCCCAGCGGGAAGCGCTTAGTAAGGTTCCCATCGCCGCTCGCCCAAGCCTGCCTGTACTGGTCAGCCCCGACGGCGAGGTGTCTTGCCCTGTTCTTGCAGGGGGCTCGCCGGGTGCTACGGCGGTATCTCTGGTTATGGCGCGGTTTGCCGCCGCCTGCGGCCAAGTGGACTTTGAACCATCATAAAAATAGCTGCGCGTGGCGAAAGCCGTCCAAGCGTCCTATCTTGGGATGAACGCGCACGACCCAACGAAAGCCTGTACCGGAATGAACATTCGAAACTTGGCCATCTGGGCCGTCCTGATTGTGGTCGGGATCGGCGCCTATAGCGTCGTCACTCAGAACGGTCGTCCGGGCGGACCCACGCCGGACATCAGCTACAGCCAGCTGCTGCAGCGCATCGATTCCGGCAACATCAAGAGTGCGACCTTCCTGGGTCCGCGCGTCGAGGCGCGTGGTGCTGACGGCAAGACCGTCACCTCGACCACGCCAACCAATTCCGACGACCTGGTACGGCGGCTGGAAGCGCATGGTGCCGATATCAACTTCAAGGCCCCGGGCGGCCTGTCGCTGGTCGGGATTATCGTCAACATGCTGCCGATCCTGCTGTTGATCGGGGTGTGGATCTTCTTCATGCGTCAGATGCAGGGTGGGGCCAAAGGGGCCATGGGCTTTGGCAAATCCAAGGCTCGGCTGCTGACAGAGAACAAGAACCGCATCACCTTTGAGGAAGTCGCCGGTGTCGATGAAGCGAAGGAAGAACTGCAGGAGATTGTCGACTTCCTGAAAGACCCAGCCAAGTTCCAAAGCCTAGGCGGCAAGATTCCCAAGGGCGCCTTGCTGATTGGCCCTCCCGGCACCGGTAAGACCCTGATCGCCCGCGCCGTGGCAGGCGAGGCGGGCGTGCCCTTCTTTACGATCAGCGGCTCGGATTTCGTGGAAATGTTCGTTGGCGTCGGTGCGAGCCGGGTGCGCGACATGTTTGAACAGGCCAAGAAAAACGCCCCCTGCATCATCTTCATCGATGAAATAGACGCGGTCGGCCGCCATCGCGGGGCGGGCCTGGGTGGCGGTAATGATGAGCGCGAACAGACCCTCAACCAGCTTCTGGTCGAGATGGACGGCTTTGAGTCGAATGAAGGCATCATTCTGATCGCCGCGACCAACCGTCCCGATGTGCTGGACCCGGCGCTGCTGCGTCCCGGCCGCTTCGACCGCCAGGTGGTTGTGCCCAATCCCGACGTGACCGGCCGCGAAAAGATCTTGCGGGTGCACATGCGCAATGTGCCACTGAGCGCCGACGTGGACGTGCGCACCCTGGCGCGCGGCACGCCCGGATTCTCGGGTGCCGACCTGGCTAATCTGGTCAATGAGGCTGCCTTGACCGCCGCGCGTCGCGACCGTCGCATGGTGACCATGCATGACTTCGAATACGCCAAGGACAAGGTCATGATGGGGGCCGAGCGCCGCTCCATGGCCATGAACGAGGAAGAGAAGACCCTCACCGCCTATCACGAGGGCGGCCACGCGATCGTGGCCATGAACGTTCCTTCGACCGACCCCGTCCACAAGGCGACCATCGTGCCTCGCGGCCGGGCTTTGGGGATGGTGATGCAGTTGCCGGAAGGCGACCGCTATTCGCTGAAGTATCAGCAGATGACCTCTCGCCTGGCCATCATGATGGGCGGCCGCATGGCTGAGGAGCTGATTTTCGGCAAGGAGAACATCACATCCGGCGCGAGCAGCGATATCAAGGCCGCGACCGATCTTGCTCGCAACATGGTGA
>CANKEA010000008.1 GCA_947480815.1 Caulobacterales bacterium
AGGAAAGCGTTATGCTCTCCGCCGCACCCCCTGCCGTCAGCGTCGTGATTGTCGCTTACAACAGTGGGCCGACCCTGGTGCGTTGCCTGGCGGCGCTTAAAGCCCAAACCTTCACCGATTTCGAGACCCTGCTGGTCGACAACGGCGAGCCCGGCGCAAACGACGGTGCCCCGGCCAGGGCGGCGCACGCCGATCCCGCCATCAAGCTGATTTCCGCCCATGGCAACCTCGGCTTCGCGGCTGGCAACAATCTGGCCGCGAGCGAAGCAAAAGGCCGCTGGCTGGTACTGCTCAATCCCGATGCCTATGCCGCCCCGGACTGGCTGGAGCGGCTGGTGGATGCCGCCGCCCGCTATCCCGCCTGCAGCGCCTTTACCTCGCGCCAGTTGATGGACCAGACCCCGGAACGGCTCGATGGCCTGGGCGATGTGATGTTCGCCGCCGGCATTCCTTACCGTGGCGGCTACGGCCAGACCGACCCTGGAGATACGCCCGAGGGTGAGGTTTTCTCGCCCTGCGGCGCGGCGATGATGATCGACCGAGCCTTGTTCCTGAGCATGGGCGGGTTCGACGAGAGTTTCTTTTGCTACTGTGAAGACGTTGACCTGGGCTTCCGCCTGCAACTGGCCGGTGAGCCGGTACTGATTATTCCTTCGGCTGTGGTGCGCCACCACGGCTCGGCCTCCTCGGGCGGTCCAGCATCAGGCTTTGCCGTCTCGCACGGCACCCGCAACCGGCTGTGGATGCTGATAAAGGACCTGCCGACCCCACTGCTGGTCCCCGTGTTGCTGGCACATGTGGCGGCGGTCAGCCTGCAATGTGCCTTGGCTCGGCGCGACCCGGCGGCGGCCATGACCATGCGGGCGCTGATCAAGGGTTGCCAGACGGCCTCGACGCCCTGGCGGTCGCGGCGATCCGTGCAGGCGGCGCGTAAGGCCTCTGTGCTGGATATTCTCCGCGCCATGACCTGGAATCCCCGCGATGTCCTGGTCATGAAACCGGTGATCCGGCCGATCAGATCGCGCGTTAAAGCGCGCTGAGGCACTCTACTAGTCGCGCCATAAAGGCCACGCCGCGCTGAACCTGGCTGACCTCGACAAATTCGTCCGGCTGATGCGCCTGATCAATCGAGCCTGGACCACAGATCACGGTCGAAAATCCCGCCTCCTGAAACTGCCCGGCTTCTGCGGCATAGGACACGACCCGGGACGGGCCGTTGTCGCCGGCCAGCCGCCGCGCCAGCAGCTCGGCCGCCCCGCCTGGTTCCGGTGCCAGCGGCGGGGTATGCGAGCGGCGTTGGATCACCAGTCCGGTCTCGGGGAAGCGCGCCTTGAGTTTGCTGTCGATTTGGCGCGCCAGAATGAAAATGTCGCTCAGCAGGGCCTGCGCATCAACGCCCGCAGGGCAGCGCAGGTCGAACACGAACACGCATTCGCGCGCCAGGATGTTTACAGCGGTCCCACCATTGACCTGGCCAAGGGTCAGAGAGCACCCGGCCGGGACGTATGGCGAGGCCGGATCGGCGTCGTGCGCCAGCTTTGCGGACAACTGGTGCAGTGCACTGAGCAGCGGAATCGCCGCCATAATGGCCGAGGCACCCAGGTGCGTTAGGCTGGAATGCGCCTCACGCCCGGTCACCGTCACCCTGTAGGATGTGATGCCCTTGTGCCCATGCACGGCCACCATGTCGGTTGGTTCGCCCACAATCACCACCGCCGGTGGCGGAATCTGCGCGACGATCACGGCGATCAAATCGGGCGCGCCCAGGCACCCGACCTCTTCGTCATAGGAAAACGCCAGATGCACGGGCTTTTGCAGCCGCGCCTGGGTCAGGGCGGGCACCGTCGCCAGGCTGAGGGCTAAAAAGCCCTTCATGTCGCATGTACCGCGGCCGTAAAGCCGCCCGTCCCGTTCCGTCAGGGTCCAGGGGTCGCTGCTCCAGGCCTGGCCGTCCACCGGCACCACGTCAGTATGGCCAGACAGCACCACACCTCCGGCGATATCTGGTCCAATACTGGCCAGCAGATTGGCCTTGCTTCCATCGGCATTGGGCACCCGCCGCGAGGCGACGCCATGGCCGGCCAGATAGGCCTCAACCCATTCGATCAGTGCCAGGTTCGAGCCACGCGATGTGGTATCGAAACCGACCAGGGTGCGCAGGATCTCGATCGCATTGGCGGCAAGCTGTTCGACATTTGGAGGCGCGGCCATGACCCATATTGAGCCTTGTGCCCCATGCGGGTAAAGCCCGCTTCCCACTTTGCTGGAACAGATGATGTGATCGATCTTTACACCTGGGGTACGCCGAACGGGCACAAGGTTTCTATCGCTCTGGAGGAGATGGGCCTCGCCTATGGCGTCCACGCCGTAAATATCGGCAAGGATGAGCAGTTCGCCCCCACGTTCCTGGCGATTTCGCCCAATAACAAGATCCCGGCCATCGTAGACCATGATGCGCCCGGCGGTGCCCAGACCGTGTTCGAGAGCGGGGCTATCCTGCTCTACCTCGCCGAGAAGACCGGCCGCTTTCTGAGTCCATCTGGTCCTGAGCGTGTCGCGGCGCTGGAATGGCTATTCTGGCAGGTTGGCGGGCTGGGCCCCATGATTGGCCAGCTCAACTGGTTCGCCAGCCCCAACCACCCCGCAGTGCCCGTGGGCATTGAGCGTTACACCAACGAGGGCCGCCGCCTGCTGGGCGTGATGGACAAGCGTTTGTCCACCGTGCCGTACCTGGCCGGTGACGACTATTCCATCGCCGACATGGCTTGTTACGCCTGGATCCTGTCCGCCCTGAGCTACACCGCCAAGCGGTCGCCCGCGCTCATTCCCGATATGCCGTCAGTGCGGCGCTGGCTGGATGACGTGGGCGCACGTCCGGCCGTGCAGCGCGGCATGTCCGTAGCGAAGGCCTGACCAAAGAGCCCCGCTAAGCTTGGGCCCGGAATTGCTGTGCGATGGCCGCTTAGTCTCGACCGAGCGCGCTATTTAGCCGGCGGCGGGGGTGGGGCGTTCTCGCGCTGAATTTCGCTCAGAGACTTGAACGCCACAAGCTGGATGCGGAACATGAGCACGCTGTTCGCGGGAATCTGCTCATCGGCCTTGTCGCCATAGGCCAAGCTCGGCGGGGCCCAGATTTCCCACTGATCACCCGGATGCATTAGAGAGATGGCCTCAGACCAGGCCGGGATCAGAGCGCCAAGCTGGAAGATGGCCGGCTGGTCGTCGTCCACCGACGCGTCGAAGGTGGTGCCATCAAGCAGCTTGCCTTCGTAATGCACGGCCACCAGATCGTCCTTGCCCGGCGAACCGCCCTTGGGATCGCCTGGCACGACCACGCGATATTGCAGGCCGTCGGGCAGGGTGATCACACCCGCCTCAGTTTTATTCTTGGCCAGGAAGGCCGTGCCGTCCGGCATCGGGGGTGCCGGGGTAAAGTCGATTAGGTTGAGGCGAAACTCCAGCACGCTGCCGCCGGGGATCGGACCCTTGTCTTCGTCGCCATAGGCCAGTTCCGGCGGGGCCCAGATGATCCACTGGTCGCCGGTGTGCATCAGCTGCACCGTCTCGATCCAGGCCGGGATCAGGCCGCGCAGTGGAAATTCCGCCGGCTTGCCGCGCGCGATGGAGCTGTCGAACACCTTGCCGTCGATCAGCTTGCCCTCGTAGTCCACCTTCACCGTATCGCGCGGTCCGGGGTGGGCACCTGTCGCAGGGCCAGACTGGATGATCTTGTATTGCAGGCCGTCAGGCAGGGTGACCACGCCCGGCGCGGTCTTGTTCTTAGCCAGGAACGCCTGGGCCGCCGTGGGGCCGGCGGCAGCAACAGTGGCGGTTGGGGCCTGGGCATGCGCTGCTAGAAGCGGCGCGAGCGAAAGTGTGAGGGCAGCGGCGAGGGTGGGGAAACGCATTTTTCTTATTATCCTTGAGCCGTCTGGCGGGCCGCGGGCAGGAAATCGATCAGTTGGATACGGAAGTCCAACACGCTGTTGGCCGGGATCGGCCCCTTATCCTCGTCGCCGTAGGCGCGGGAGGGCGGGGTCCAGACCTCCCACTCATCGCCGGGGCGCATCTTGGTGAGGGCATCGGTCCAGCCGGGGATCAGGTTGTGCAGCGGGGCGGTGATCGGCGCGCCACGCTGGAATGAGCTGTCGAACATTGTGCCATCGAGCAGCTTGCCCTCGTACATCACCTTGATCTCATCGGCCGGGCGGGGCGAGTTGCCGCTCACTGGGCCGGAGGTGATGATCTTGTACTGCACTCCGGTGGGCAGGGTGACGACGCCGGGTGCAGTGGCGTTCTTGGTCAGGAAGGCTTGGCCCTCCGACTGAGCCGCCGCCGCCTTGGCGGGGTCGATCTTGGGAGCGGATGCGGGCTTGTGGCAGGCTGCCAGTGGCAGGCTCAGCGCCAGGGCGACGGCGGCGATCGAGGTCATGCGCATCAAGGCGGGTTCCTATGCTGGTCGCGGGGTGGTCAAGGCGCCGTAGAGGTCGGGGCGGCGGTCGCGGAAAAAGCCCCAGGCGGCCCGATGCCGGCTCAGAAAGTCTAGGTCAAAGCTTGCCACGGCCACGCCGTGTTCGTCCCGGCCCATGTCGGAAATAAGGTCGCCGCGATGATCGGCGATAAAGCTGGACCCGTAGAAGGTCTGACCGCCGCCAGAATAGCCGTCCCACGGTTCGAAGCCGGTACGGTTGGCACCCACGACGGGAATCACATTGCTGACCGCGTGGCCCTGCATGGCGCGCCGCCAGGGCAAGGCGGTATCCAGGCTCTGGTCATGCGGCTCGCTGCCGATAGCGGTGGGATAGAGCAGCACCTCCGCGCCCATCAGGGTCATGGCGCGCGCGGCTTCCGGGTACCATTGGTCCCAGCAGATGCCCACGCCGAGCCGACCAAACCGCGTATCCCACACCTTGAAGCCGGTGTCGCCGGGGCGGAAATAGTACTTCTCCATATAGCCGGGCCCGTCCGGAATATGGCTTTTGCGGTAAATGCCTAGCAGCGATCCATCGGCGTCTGCCATGACTAGGCTGTTGAAATAGTGCGGCCCCTCACACTCGAAGATCGAGATCGGAATCACTACCCCCAACTCTGCGGCGAGTGGGGCCAGGGCGGTGACGCAGGGGTGCTCTCGCCAGGGCGCGGCGGTAGAGAACCATTGCTCCTCCTGGGCGACGCAGAAATAAGGGCCCTGGAAAAGCTCCGGCGGCAGTATCACCTGCGCGCCCTTGGCCGCCGCCTCGCGGATCAACTCGGCGGTGAGGGCGATATTGTCCTGCATATCCATGCCGTAGCGGGATTGGATGGCGGCGACGCTGATCATGCGGGCCATCAGACCGGCTCCTGCTGGGTGATGCAGTGGAACGAGCCGCCGCCGGTTAGGATTGCGGTCGACGGCAGGCCGATCACCTGCCGTTCTGGGAACAGGCTCTGGAGAGCCTCGACCGCGAAGTCGCCTGCCGCCGTGCCATATTGCGGCACGATCACTGCGCCATTGGCGATGATGAAGTTCATATGGCTGGCGGGTAGCACCTCGCCATCCTCGTCGAGTAGTCGGCCGGGTGAGGGAATACGCACAACCTGCAGGGCGCTGCCGCGCGCGTCGGTCATGCCGCTCAGCGCCTTGGCAGCAGCGGCGTAATTGTCGGTATTGGGATCGTCCATGCCAAACCCCAGGGGGCAGACCACTACCCCCGGTGTCACGAACCGCGCCAGGTTGTCGATGTGGCCGTCGGTATGGTCGCAGCGCAGGCCACGGTCGAGCCAGAGCACGGTGCGTGCGCCCAGCGACAGCCCCAGCGCACGTTCGGCGTCGGCCTCGGTCCAGTCCTTATTGCGGTTGTCATTAAGAAGGCACTGACGTGTGGTCAGCACTGTTCCCAGCCCGTCGTGCTCGACAGCCCCGCCTTCAAGAATAAAGTCGTTGGCGATCAGCGGCACCCCGGCGGCGGAAGCAATCTGGCAGGCCACGGCGTCGTCGCCCTCAAGATCGTACTTGCCACCCCAGCCGTTAAAGCGGAACGAAACCGCCGCGGGCGATCCCTTGTCATGAACAAAGATCGGCCCGGTGTCGCGCAGCCAGATGTCGCCGAATTCCCCACGCACGATCTCTACGGTGGTGTCACTGAGCAGTCGCTCGGCGGCGGCCTGAGCGTCATCACCGCGCACTAGCAGTCGCACCCGCTCCGCGCCCGGACCGGCCAGGGCGCGCGCCAGGGCGGCGACCTCCGCCTGGGCGGGGGCAAGGTCGTCCAGCCACAGTTCGGCATGACTGGGAAACCCAAGCCACATCGCCCGGTGCGGAGCCCATTCGGGAGGAACAATCCGTTGCATGACGACGCCAGATGGGCTGTGCCCGATCCTTCGTCAAGCACGTGATTGGCTCAGCAAGGCGTGACGTCGGTCCGCACCCCCTCCGTCATCCCGACCGCACCGCAGCGCAGCGCCGGGACCCAGGGTCGGATCAGCGAAAACAGCTGGGTCCCGGGTCGGCGTGGCTATTGCCACTTGTCCGGGAGGGCGAGTTAGGTCGGTGCAGCCCCTGCAACCCACTCCTCCAGCACCAGCCGGTCGCGCTCCTCGCCTGGACCGAGCGCTGCGAAATCCTGCGGGCTCAGCAAGCGCGAGGCGGCCCAGACCGCTGCCGAGCGGACCAGGGGCGAAGCATCGGACAGGTTCGGCTGCACAGCCTGCATCAGCGCCGGCTCGCCGCTGTTGCCAATGGCGTAGAGCACATTGCGCAGGAAGCGGTCACGGCCGATGCGCTTGACTGGGCTTTTCGAAAACAGGGCGCGGAAGGCACTCTCATTCAGGGCTGCAAGGGTGGCAAGCGAGGGAGACCGCAATTCGTCGCGCGCATGAAACCGGGCATCGCGGGCCTCGGATGCGAACTTGTTCCAAGGGCAGACCGCCAGGCAATCGTCGCAGCCATAGATCCGGTTGCCCATGGCGGCGCGGAATTCGAGCGGGAACGGCCCGGCATGCTCGTTGTTGAGGTAGGCTAGGCAGCGGCGCGCATCGAGTTGGTAGGGCGCCGGAAACGCATTGGTCGGGCAGACGGCGATGCAGCGTGTGCAGGCACCGCAGTGGTCCTGCGACGCCGTATCGCCGGGCAGGTCGAGGTCGGTCAGGATGACACCGAGGAACAGCCAGGAGCCATATGCGCGGCTAACCAGGTTGGTGTGCTTGCCCTGCCAGCCCAGGCCCGCGCGCTGGGCCAGGGGCTTTTCCATCAAGGGGGCGGTGTCGACGAAGACCTTGACCTGGCAGGTCTCGCTCTGTGCGATCCAGCCGGCCAGAGTCTTCAGCCGCTTTTTGATCGGCTCGTGATAATCCTCGCCGTGGGCGTAGGCGCTGATCGCGCCGCGCGTGCGGTCGGCCAGGGCCAGCATGGGGTCAGTTTCGGGTCCGTAGTTCACCCCGAGCATGACGGCGGACTTCGCGTCCGGCCACATGGCCTTCGGATGGCTGCGGCGATCAAGCGTGGTCGCCATCCAGTCCATAGACCCGTGGCGGCCATCATCGATGAAAGCCTGCAAATGATGGCCGGCGTCCCACGGGGCTTGCGCATCGGCGAAGCCACAGACGTCGAAGCCAAGGTCCAGCGCCTTGGCCCGGATCGCCTCAGAAATCGAGATCGTCATAGTGGCCGGCGGGGACGAGCCCGGGCCAGCGGTCGGCCAGCAATGAACGGAAGCAAGGCCGGCTCTTAAGCCTCATGTACCAGGTCTTGGCGGCTGGAAAATCCTTCCAGGGTACGTCATTGAAATAGTCGATCACCGACAGATTGGAAGCGGCGGCGAAGTCGGCCAGGCTCAGGCGCGCCCCGGCCAGCCAGTCGCGCGCGGACAGCAGCGCCTCGATATGCAGCAAGTGCGTGCGCAGGGCATCGCGGCCATGACGCAGCGCCAACAGATCGGGCGCGCCTAGGCCCATCAGGCGCTTTTCCAGCTTTTCATGCAGCAGCAGGCCATTGACCTCGAAATCGAACTTGCGATCAAACCACTGCACCAGCCGCCGCGCCTCGGCCCGCTCTGCCGTTGTGTGGCCCAGCAGCGAGGGTTCCGGGGCGGTTTCCTCCAGATGCTCAAGAATGGCGCGGCTCTCGGCGATGACCGCACTCTCGCCATCGCGGGTCTCGACCAGAACCGGGGTCAGGCCAGACGGATTCAACGCCAGGAACTCGGGCGCTCGCTCCCACGGCTTGACCAGTACCTCGGTGAAGCTGAGCCGCTTCTCACCAAGCTGTAGCCGCACCTGCCGCGAGGCTGGGTCTAGCGGAAAATGATGCAGAACGCGCTCCATGGCGCGTTTTTAGGCTGCGTCGCGGGGCGGGGCTAGCCCGTAGCGGTTTTCGGATGGAATGCGGCCTAAGAAAGCGGGGCCACCCAAGGAAAAGGCATACCCCGCAACCTTACGCCCGCTCGTATTCGGCCTCTTCCTTGACCAGTGGCTCGCGCAGTCGGGTCAGCATTTCCTTCGGGCAGACCTGCCAGAACTGGCCACGGACGCGGTCCCAGTCACGCAGCAGGCTGTCAGCGAATTCGCTACCGGTCTCGCGGGCGTGTTCGGCGATCAGGTCGCGGAGCACCGCCTCCCAATGGGGCGAGCTGAGCCGGTTCAGCGCCACGCTCTCGTGGTTCACATGAGCCGGGAAGCGGTCGTGCATATCCAGCACAAAGGCCATGCCCCCGGTCATGCCGGCGGCGAAGTTGTCGCCGACGCTGCCAAGGAACACCGCTGTGCCGCCGGTCATATATTCGCAGCCATTGGCACCGCAGCCCTCAACTACGGTGATCGCGCCGCTGTTGCGCACAGCGAAGCGCTCTCCGGCCTGACCCGCTGCTAACAGCTTGCCGGCCGTGGCACCATAGAGGCAGGTATTGCCCAGGATGGCGTTGCTTTCTGGCGATATCAGGTGTGGTGAGGGCTTGATGATGATGGTGGCACCAGACAGGCCCTTGCCAACATAGTCGTTGGCTTCGCCGGTCAGTTCGATGCGCAGGCCCTGCACGGCGAAGGCACCCAGGCTTTGGCCGGCCGAGCCCTTGAGCTGGACGGTCAGGTGGCCAGGGGCCAGGCCCTTCATGCCGTATTTGCGCACGATATGGCTGGAGGTGCGCGCGCCGATGGCGCGGGCGGTGTTCCGCACCGTGTAGGTCAGCTGCATCTTTTCGCCGCGCTCCATCAGGGCGGCGGCGTCGCGCACGATTTGGGCATCCAGGGTGTCGGGCACCTCGGTACGGCCCTCTACTGTGCAGTAGGGCTTATTGCGGCCAACGTCGGCCTGAACCAGCAGGGGGTTAAGGTCGAGATCGTCGAGATGCTCGCCGCCGCGCGAAACCTGAGCCAACAGGTCGGTGCGGCCGACGATATCCTGGATCGACTTGAAGCCGAGCGAGGATAGGATCTCGCGCACCTCTTCGGCAATGAAGGTGAAGAGGGTGATGACCTTCTCGGGGCTACCGCTGAACTTGGCGCGCAGGGCCTCATCCTGGGTACAGACCCCCACCGGGCATGTATTGGAATGGCACTGGCGCACCATGATGCAGCCCATGGCGATCAGGCTGGCGGTGCCGATGCCAAATTCTTCAGCGCCCATCATGGCGGCGATGACCACGTCACGGCCCGTGCGTATGCCACCGTCAGTGCGCAGGCGCACCGAGTGCCGCAGGTTGTTGAGCGTCAGCACCTGGTTGGCTTCGGAAAGGCCCATTTCCCAGGGGCCCCCAGCGAACTTCACCGAGGTCTGGGGCGATGCGCCCGTGCCGCCGACATGGCCGGCGATTAGGATCACGTCCGCCTTGGCCTTGGCCACACCCGCAGCGATGGTGCCGATGCCGGTCATAGAAACCAGTTTCACCGTCACTCGGGCGTCGGGGTTGATCTGCTTTAGGTCGTAGATCAGCTGCGCCAGGTCTTCGATCGAATAGATGTCGTGGTGCGGCGGGGGTGAGATCAGCATCACGCCCGGGGTGGCGTGGCGCAGCCGCGCGATCAGCTCGGTGACCTTGAACCCCGGCAGCTGGCCACCCTCACCGGGCGTGGCCCCTTGGGCGACCTTGATCTCGATTTCGCGGCACTGGTTCAAATATTCTGCGGTGACACCGAAGCGGCCCGAGGCGATCTGTTTGACGGCGCTGTTGGGATTATCCCCGTTGGGCAGGGGCTTGTAGCGCGCGTCGTCCTCGCCGCCCTCACCTGAGACGCTCTTGGCCCCGATGCGGTTCATGGCGATGTTCAGCGTGCCGTGCGCCTCAGGGCTCAGCGCCCCCATGCTCATCCCGGGGGTGAGGAACCGTTTGCGGATCTCGTTGACGCTCTCGACCTCATCGGCATTGATCGCCGGACGGTCCGTGCGCCAGTCCAACAGGTCGCGCAGCTGGATAGGCTTCTGCGCCCGCAACCCGGCTGACCAGCGCTTGTATAGATCGTAGTCGCCGGTATCGCAGGCGGTCTGAAGGGTGTGGATCAACCGTGCCTCAAAGGCGTGGGCCTCGCCCGACCGGCGCGCCTTGTAGAAGCCACCTACGGGCAGGCTGATGGTGCCGGCGTCCCACGCGCGACGGTGGATCTCCACCGCCTTGGACTCCAGTCCCGCCAAGCCGATGCCACTGATCCGAGAGGGCATGCCGGGGAAAAACTCCGCAGCCATGGCGCGCGACAGGCCGACGGCTTCGAAGTTGTAGCCGCCGCGGTAGGACGAAATCACCGCAATGCCCATCTTGGAGATGATCTTCAGCAGGCCGGCCTCGATCGCCGTCTTGTAGTTGGCGCACAGGTCGTCGAGCGTCTTGCCTGGCGCAAGGCCGCGCTCCAGCCGGTCTTGGAAGCTTTCCTGGGCGAGGTAGGCATTGACGCAGGTGGCACCGACGCCGACCAGGACAGCGAAATTGTGGGTGTCCAGCGCCTCGGCCGAACGGACGATGATCGAAACATAAGAGCGTAGGCCCCTGCCGACGAGGTGCGCATGTACCCCGCCCACGGCCAGGATCATCGGCATGGCGAAGCGGTCAGGGCCTGTGGTCTCATCGGTCAGCACGATGGCGCTGCAACCGCGCAGGGCGGCATCTTCGGCCTCGGTGCGGATGCGGTCGAGGCCGGCGCGTAGGCCTTCGCCCGCGCGGGCGTCTGGACCCGGGATCGGCAGGGTGCAATCAATACGGGCGACGCTCTTCTCGCCGATCTCTTTCAGCACGCGCGCGTACATGCCGTTCGAGAGCACCGGGCTCTTCAGCACATAGACGTTCGTCTGAGCCGCATCCTGGGCCAGGATATTGCCCAGGTTCTTGAAGCGGGTCTTCAGGCTCATCACCCGCGTCTCGCGGAGCGGGTCGATGGGCGGATTGGTGACCTGGCTGAAATTCTGACGGAAGAAGTGGCTTAGCGGCCGGTACTGCTCCGAAAGCACTGCCAGCGGCGAGTCGTCGCCCATCGAGCCGAGCGCCTCCTTGCCCTCCTCGATCATGGGCGCGAGCACCATTTCCAGGTCTTCCAGCGTCAAGCCCGCGGCGGCCTGACGACGGACAAGGGTCTCGCGGTCATACTGGCGCGCGGGGGCCTCGGGCTCGGCGGTCTCGTCGAGGTTGACCATATTGCCCAGCCATTCGGTATAGGGGTGGCGCTCGGCCAGGCGGTCGATGATCTCGTCTTCGCCGTATAGGCGTCCCTCGGCCAGGTCGATGGCGATCATCCGGCCCGGGGTGATGGCCAGCTTGCGCACGATGCGGCTCTCGGCCACGCCTGTCATGCCGGCTTCTGAGCCCATGATGACCAGGCCGTCGTCGGTATAGGCCACGCGCAGCGGGCGCAGGCCATTGCGGTCCTTGCCAGCCACGACCCAGCGGCCGTCGGTGGCGCAGATGGCGGCCGGGCCGTCCCACGGCTCCATCACCGCGTTGCAATAGCTGTAGAGCGCTTGGTGGCTGGCCTTCATCTGGCCCGGCGCAGCGCCGGCCCAGGCTTCTGGGATCAGCAGGGCCTTGGCCATGGGTGCGTCGCGGCCGGCGCGGACCAGAACCTCGAAGGTGTTGTCGAGCGCCGCGCTGTCGCTGCCGCCCGGCTGGATCACCGGCTTCACATCGTCGCCGAAATCACCGAAGGCCTGGGCGGCCATTTTGATCTCGTGGCTTTTCATCCAGTTGACGTTGCCCTTCAGCGTGTTGATCTCGCCGTTGTGGGCCAGCATCCGGAACGGCTGGGCTAGCCGCCATTCCGGGAAGGTGTTGGTCGAATAGCGCTGGTGGAAGATCGCCACCGCGGCGGTAAAGCGTTCGTCCCGTAGGTCTGGATAGAACTCGTCGATGTGCTGAGCCAGGAACATGCCCTTGTAGATCAGCGACTTGGCCGAGAACGAGCACAGGTAGAAGGTGTTGATGCCCGCCGCGTGGACGCGCTTTTCGACGCGCTTGCGGCACAGGTAAAGCGCGCGTTCGAGTTGCTCGCCCTCCATCCCAGCAGGCGGGCTGAGCATGATCTGCTCGATCTCGGGGCGCGTCGCATTGGCCTTTTCGCCAATGACGCGCGTGTCCACCGGCACCTGGCGCCAGCCGTATATGTAGAAGCCGAAACGCAGCGCCTCTGCCTCTACAATGGTCCGGGCAGCCTCCTGCGCGCCCGTGTCGGTGCGGGGCAGAAATACTTGGCCGACGGCGATCGGACCGGGACGCACCGAATGGCCGGTGCGGCGCACCTGTTCCGCGAAGAAATCCTGCGGCACCGACACCAGGACGCCCGCGCCGTCGCCCGTCTTGCCGTCGGCGTCGATGGCGCCGCGGTGCCAAAGCGCCTTGAGCGCCTTGATGGCCAGTTCGACCACCTCGCGGCGCGGCTTGCCATCGATGGCGCAGACCAGACCCACGCCGCAGGCGTCATGTTGGGCATTAATGTCATAGCCGTCGTTGGCGTCGAGCAGCTGTTGATGGCCCTGGCGATAGCGCGACAGGTCGTCCTCGGACGTCAGATTTGGCATGGTGTTTACTCCGCGGCCACGGCGGCCAAGGCCACCTTGGAGTCGAGGTAGAAGACAATGGAGGCAGCAGCGTCGAAGCCGTCGCGGATGGCCCAGACCACCAGGGAGGCACCGCGCACGATATCGCCAGCGGCGAACACCCCATCAAGGTTGGACATCTGGGATTTAAAGTCGATCTTCACTGTGCCCCAGCGCGAGACCTTCAGATCATAGGCTGCGAACATTGCCGGCAGGTCCTCGGG
Source organism: Caulobacterales bacterium (assembly GCA_947480815.1). GTDB lineage: Bacteria > Pseudomonadota > Alphaproteobacteria > Caulobacterales > Caulobacteraceae > Caulobacter. Next base: position 13,210 of record CANKEA010000008.1, read on the forward strand.
TTCGAACCCCAGGGCCTTGATGACTAGGGTGGCGGGGCGCTCGAAATTCGCGCCCTCAATCTCTTCCGGCGTGCGGCGGCCAGAGGCGTCGGGCGGGCCCAGGCGCATTCGTGCGGCGCGGACGGCCGTTACAGCATCGGCGTCTCCGGCGAGCGCGCGCGGTGCGGCCAGCCACTCAAATACAACGCCCTCTTCCTCGGCATTGACCACTTCACGCAGAGACCCCGGCATGTTCTCGCGATCGCGGCGGTAGAGGCAGGTGACGCTGGTGGCACCCTGGCGCACGGCGGTACGTACGCAGTCCATGGCGGTGTCGCCCCCACCGATGACGACGACGTCCTTGCCTTTGGCGTCGAGCTTGCCGGAGGCGAAATCCTCGACCGTATCGCCCAGGCTC
>CANKEA010000009.1 GCA_947480815.1 Caulobacterales bacterium
TGACAAGTTAAGTGGGCAAAGGCGAAAACGCCCCTACCCCACCCTGCAGGTCAGACGGCCGCGGTGGCCTCCGCCCAAGCTTGGTGAGCACCGGCGCGCAAGGTGCGAAGCCCGGGTCGGGAGATCAGGTGGGGGCTCTGTCAGCCCAAATTGCCGGCGGCGGCCACAGCGCCTAACTTCGGCGGATGAAGAGCCCATTCCGCTACTTTGACAGCTCACCAGAAGTGATCCGCCTGGCGGTGATGATGTACGTCAGGTTTCCGCTGTCGTTGCGGAACGTCGAGGATCTCTTGGCCGAGCGCGGGATCGATATCTGCCACGAAACGGTGCGGCTCTGGTGGAACCGGTTTGGGCCAATGTTCGCGGCTGAGATCCGGCGCAAGCGTGTCGATCACATGCGTGCCTACACCCAGTGGAGGTGGCACTTGGACGAGGTCTTCGTGAAGATCAACGGCGAGATGCACTACCTGTGGCGGGCCGTGGATCACGAGGGCGAGGTGCTGGAATCCTTCGTCACCAAGCGCCGAGACAAGGCTGCGGCGCTGAAATTCATCAGGAAAGCCATGAAACGGCATGGCAATCACCGCGCTATCGTCACCGACCGGCTACGCTCATACGGTGCCGCCATGAAAGAAATCGGCAACGCCGACCGCAAGCAGACTGGCCGCCGGCTCAACAATCGGGCTGAAAACTCACATCTGCCGATCCGACGACGAGAGCGCGCCATGCTGAGGTTTCGGCAGATGAAGACCTTGCAGAAGTTCAGCGCGGTGCATGCCGCATTCCACAACCACTTCAACCAGGATCGCCATCTCATCAGCCGGGACGACTACAAAGACCGACGCTCAGCCGCACTGGCTGAGTGGAAAACCCTCGCGGCCTAAGACCAGGACCGCCCTGCCCTAGCCATGCCAGCCGGAGAAAAGTTGCCGTTGGACTGACAGCACCCGCCGGCCCTTAGAGTGTGAAGGCCGCAATCGAAGAAAAGCCAGCGTTGGACTAAAAGCGCCGCGCTCGCCCACCTGTTCAGCGGATCCACGCCGACGCCAGATGGAACACGATAAAGGCGGCGACATAGGCCAGGGTGATCATGTAGGCGAACATCACGCTGGGCCAGACCCAGCTGTTGGTTTCGCGTTTCACTACCGCCAAGGTGGAAGCGCACTGAGGCGCAAAGACATACCAAGCGAGGAAAGACAGCGCCGTCGCCAGTGACCACTGGTGGGCCAGGGCAGATCCAAGCGCGGTCGGGTCAGCCTCGCCGCCGATGGCGTAGACCGTGCCCAGGGCCGCCACTGCGACCTCTCGCGCCGCCATGCCGGGTATCAGGGCCACGACCATCTGCCAGCTGAAGCCGATGGGACGGAACAAGGGCTCGAGCAGATGACCGAGCCGCCCGGCGATGCTGTAGTTGATGGCTGGGTCTAGCGCGCCCGTCGGTGGACCTGGGAACGTCGACAATACCCAGATCAGCAGCGACATGGTCAGGATGATGCCACCCGCTCGGCGCAGGAAAATCTCAGCCCTTTGCCAAAGGTTACGGGCGATATTGCCGATCTCTGGAGCCTTGTACGTAGGCAGTTCCATGATGAAGGGCTCGACCGCGCTCCGCCAGAAGATCTTGCGAAGCACGAAGGACACGGCCAACGCGCTGATGATGCCAGCGGCATAGAGCCCGAACATTACCAAACCCTGCAGGCTGATCCAGCCGTTGATGTGCCGGTTGGGGATGAAGGCGGCGATGATCAAGGTGTAGACCGGAATCCGCGCCGAACAGGTCATCAAAGGTGCCACCATGATGGTAGCCAGGCGATCATGTTTGGAGTCGATCACGCGCGTCGACATGATGCCGGGGATGGCGCAGGCGAAACTGCTCAGCAAAGGGATGAAGGCGCGGCCATGCAGACCGGCACCGCCCATGATCCTGTCCATCAAAAATGCGGCCCTTGCCATGTACCCGAAGTCCTCAAGCAACAGGATGAACAGGAACAGCACCAGGATCTGGGGCAAGAATACAAGCACTCCGCCGACCCCGGCTATGACCCCATCGGTGATCAGGCTGCGCAGTAGGCCCTCCGGGATGACGGCGACGACGCCTTGTTCAAGGAGTGAAAAACCCGATTCGATCGTCCCCATCGCTGGTGCGGACCAGCTGAACACTGCCTGAAACATTACAAACAGGAGGCTCAGCAAGATCAGCAGCCCCCCCACGGGGTGCAACAACACGCCGTCGATCCGAGCCGTCCATGTGTCGGGCCGTGCTGGCGGCCGCACATAAGTCTTCACAATTTTTTCGGCGCGGTGGTGGAAGGCGCGTATCTGCGTCGTGTCGGGTTCGCGCCAGCGGCTCTCTATAGGAACGGACGCGACCGCTGCACTTGCGACCTCGGCGATGAGGTCGTCGAGCCCGCGCTTGCGCGTGGCGACCGTGGTGGTCACGGGAATACCAAGGGCCTTTGACAGACCAGCGATGTCAATACGCAGGCCCTGCCGGGTCGCGATGTCGAACATGTTGAGGGCCAGAACGACGGCGGCTCCAGTCTGCTTAAGCTCGAGTACCAAACGCAGTACGAGCCGCAGGTTTGTGGCGTCGGCTACGGCCACGATGACGTCGGGACGATGCTCGCCCGCCAGGCGGCCAAGCACGGTGTCGCGGGTCACAGCCTCATCGGGGCTTCGGGCACGCAGCGAGTAGGTGCCGGGAAGATCGAGCAGTGTGACGGTGCGTCCGTCAGCGGTCGTGAAATGACCTTCTTTTCGTTCGACCGTGACCCCCGCATAGTTGGCAACCTTCTGCCGCGCGCCCGTCAGGGCGTTGAAGAGGGCGGTCTTGCCACAGTTAGGATTGCCTACTAGGGCGGCGCGTATGATCCCAGTGGGCGGATTTGCGGCGGTCATTTCACGCCCCGCCATCGAACTGCACCAGCACACCGTGAGCCTCGCGGCGGCGAATCGCCACACGCATGTCATCCAGTCGAACGGCGATCGGGTCGCCGCCCAGTGGTCCCTCATGTAGCAGGGTCACGCGTGCTCCCTCGACAAACCCGGCCTCCAGCAATCGCCGTTCCAGTTCCGCGCAGTCGACCCCGCCGACATTGAATGATGGATCTGCGAATACTCCGACGATGACCCCGGTCTGACCGGTCACAGCCGAACTCAGTCGGCGCGGTTCCAAGGCAGCGGGCGATGGTTTGCGGTCGGTCTGAGCGTTCATGTGTCTGGCGGCCCGCGAAGCTTAATGCGAAGCGTTATCACTAAATCGCGTACCGTACAGGCGAATTCACCTGCTGCGGTGAAAAGGCCGCGGCCTGGACTGCTGAGCGGCCAAAGGCGCGCAGGACATCGGATGACATTCTCCCTCCATGCCGCTGAATTATCCCAATAGGCGGATGAACGGTCACCTGTTTGCTGCAGATCAAGCCTTGGCGCGCGACTTTGTCGTCAGCGGCGAGCCCCTACGGATCAGTCCGCTGGCGCGGCAGGCGCGGCGACCGGTATCCAGAACCTAATCACCCAGCACCGAACCGCCTCTCGGCTCGACTCAATCCCGCGCTGGGCCAGCAGCGCCTCAACGTCACGGACGCTCAGCGTGAACCGGAAATAGAGCCACACGGCATAACGGATCACACCCGGCGGAAAGCGATGACGCTTAAACGATATCGGACGCAGTACCTTTTCACGACCGCCGACCTGCTTATGGCCGCAACCGGAGCAAAGTTAGCGTTCGACGTTCAGCACCGCGGGTAATCACGAAAATCTCTGGGACGGTTTCGTCTGAAAAGTACAGCGCTCGAGCGCGGATAGCCTGGAGGAAAGTTAGGGCCTGGCTGTCGGGACCCGCTAGACTGTAAGCACCGAAATGCTAGCCTTATCCCACCTGCGCGGCGACCGAAAACGTAAGCTAAGGCCGGCCGTCTAATGACTGCGCTTGGAGGGTTAACCGCATGATCTCTGGTATTCTGGAATCCAAGGGGTTCAACTTCATCGCCCGCCTGGTGCTTACATCGCCGTTCTGGACGGCCGGCATCACCAGGTTAGTGAACTGGAACGGCGGCATCGCTGAGATGACGCATTTCGGCCTCCATCCGCCGGCAGCCTTCAATGCCGCCACAGCCACGACCGAGATCGTCGGCTCGCTCCTAGTCTTGTTCGGGCCCTACTGCTGGCTGGGCGCGGGCTGGCTGGGCATCTTCACAATCTTGACTATCCCCATCGCCCACGCCTTCTGGATCATGCCGGAGCCAGCGCGGACCCTAGAGAGCTACACGGCGATCGAGCACCTCGCGATGGTCGGCGGCCTCGCGCTGGCGGCGGTTCTGCGTCAACGCGACACGCGCCGATAGTGACAGATTAAGTCACCGCAGACGAAAACGCCTCTACCGCACCATTTCGATCAGGCCGCAACTGGAGGAATTGCAGCGTTAGAGGGTCAGCAATCGCCTATCTGGAGTGCCTCAGGCAGCGTCCGAGGCTACAGGGGATCGTGCGGCGGGTTTGGCTCAGCGCGCGAAGGACCAATGACCATGCGAATGCACCTGACATCTTCGCCGTCGCCGATCACCGGGGAATGGGCGCGTTAAGCCTTATGGCCAAGATGCGATCAAAGTCCGACCTTCAGGCCAAGCCCTGTGTCTGCTGTGGTCGACCGTTCAACTGGCGTAAGAAGTGGGCACGGGACTGGGCAAACGTAAAGTACTGCTCACAACGCTGTCGGAGCGTCGCCGCACCGCTTTCAAAGCCGCGCCAAGGATCACAATGAGCCGTTTAAGGATCATTCTGGGGGATCAGCTGTCATTCGGCATCTCGGCGCTCGTCGGTCTCGATCCCGAGCGTGACATTGTGCTGATGATGGAGGTGATGGAGGAAAATACCTACGTCCCGCATCACAAGCAGAAGATCGTTCTGGTGTTGTCCGCCATGCGCCATTTTGCGGATGAACTGCGCCAGACGGGGGTCACGGTTGATTACGTGACGCTGGAAGACCCAGAAAACACCGGCGACCTGACAACTGAGCTGCGACGCGCCGTCGCCCGGCACACGCCGGACCGCGTGATGGTGACCGAGCCAGGAGAATGGCGGGTCCTGAAGAAGGTCGAGGGCTGGGCCGACTCGATAGGCCTACCGGTCGAAATTCGCTCCGATGATCGTTTCTTTGCAAGCCACACCCGTTTCGCAGCATGGGCACAAGGGCGTCGGGGTTGGCGCTTAGAGCATTTCTATCGCGACATGCGGCGCGAGCACGCCATCTTGATGGAGGGGGACAAACCGGCGGGCGGCGCATGGAACTTTGATGCGGAAAACCGCAAGCCATTGCCTGCATCGATCCTCCCTCCCACCCGGCTGCGGTTCCTGCCCGATGAGACCACGCAGGCTGTCATAGAGCTGGTAGAGCGACGCTTCAGCGATCACTTTGGGGGGACTGAAGACTTCGGCTGGCCCGTCAACCGGCAAGATGCGCTGCGGGCATTGAGCGATTTTATCGAAGTGGGCCTGGCGCGCTTCGGCGACTACCAGGATGCCATGAAGGCGGGCGCGCCTGTCCTGTTCCACTCGCTCCTCGCCCCGGCCCTGAACCTTGGCCTGCTCTCGCCCCGAGAAGTCTGCGAGGCCGCTGAAGGCGCCTGGCGTTCTGGTGCGGCAGCGTTGAACGCGGTTGAAGGTTTTGTCCGGCAGATCCTGGGCTGGCGGGAATATGTGCGGGGCGTCTACTGGAGCTTGATGCCTAAGTACGGTGACCGAAACGCACTCCAGGCGACGCGCCGGCTTCCGGCCTTCTATTGGACGGGGGACACGTCCATGCGCTGCCTGCGCGAGGTCGTCAAAGACACAGCGCGCCATGCCTACTCGCACCACATTCAACGTCTTATGGTGACAGGCAATTTCGCCCTACTGGCGGGCGTCTCTCCTCGTGAAATCGAGCGCTGGTATCTGGCGGTCTACGCTGACGCCTTCGAATGGGTCGAGATGCCCAACACGCTGGGAATGGCCGTGTTTGCAGATGGCGGCCAGATGGCTTCCAAGCCCTACGCTGCATCGGGAGCCTACATCGATCGAATGTCGGATTTCTGTTCGGGCTGCGCCTACGACGTGAAACAGAAGACAGGCCCGAACGCATGCCCGTTCAACTATCTCTACTGGGCGTTTCTCATTCGGCAGAAAGAGCGCCTTTCAAACAATCCAAGGCTCGCTATGCCTTACCGAACGCTTGCGGGCTGGACGACGGAACGCCAAGCGGCGATCCTCGTCGAGGCTGAGGAGTTTCTCGACCAGCTGGAATAGTGGGAGATCCGCCACGATCACGCCGCGCGGACCTGTCAGCCCAAATTGCCGGTGATGGCCGCCGTACCTCACTTGGGCGGATGACGACCTTGCAGACGCTCAGCGCGGTACACGCTGCATGTCACACCCCCTTCGAGCTGGATCGCCATCTCATCAGCCGAGACGACGACAAGGACCTACGCTCAGCCGCCCTGGCCGAGTGGAACGCCCTCGCGGCCTGAGGCCAGGACCGCCCTGACCTAGCCATGCCAGCCGGAGAAAAGTTGCCGTTGGACTGACAGCACCCGCGAAAGTGTTGGGCTCTCCGCCATTGATCGTGAAGAAGCGCCGACCGCAGACGCACTAGTCGGTCTCTTTGCAGACGGGCATCCCCGTTGGCGAATAACAGCAAGCGCTCGACCGTCAGCGTTCCTGAATGGCCGAACGAAAAACAACATCAAAAAATTTACAATTTTTCTAATTATTATCTTTATTACAGATTAATATATGAGATCAATCAATCCATTTTGATTCTTCAAAAAAACAACAATAAAAATGATTTCGAAAAACGGGCTATCTAAAGGGTGTCCGGGAACATTTTTCGAAAAAGCGTTATAATAAAACATTAAGAGGGGGAAACCGATGAAACTACATCCTTCAAGCGGCATTTTCGCCACCGCGTCGCTAGCTGCGATTTTGGTTAGCCATGGGGCCTACGCCCAGGTTGTCGCTCCGGCCAAGCCGGCCGAAGAAGCCAAGGCGGTAGAGGAAGTGGTTGTCACAGGAACCCGCCTGACGAACGGCTTCAACGCTCCCACACCGGTATCGGTGATTGGTGCCGCCCAGATCGAAAATCGCGGCGCAGCCAACATCGCCGAAGCAGTGCAAGAAATTCCCTCATTTCGGCCCAGTGGTCCGACCCAGGGCGTAAGCGGTACCTTTTCAGTCGGCCAGTCGATCCTGGATTTGCGCGCACTCGGTGCAACGCGCACCTTAGTTTTGGTCGACGGCCATCGCCACGTTCCCAACAATGTTAATGGCACGTTCGACACCAATACGATTCCGGTCTCTCTTGTGGAGCGGACCGAAGTCGTTACGGGGGGCGCATCAGCGGCCTATGGCTCAGACGCCGTCGCCGGTGTCGCCAACTTCATCCTTCGGGACAAGTTGCAGGGCTTACGCGGAAATCTCCAGTACGGGATCTCCCAGCAAAACGATATTCCCGAGTGGTCTGGAAGCATCGGTTTTGGAACCAGCTTCGCGGAGGGCCGCGGCCACATAATTTTGGGTGCCGACGCTTCGAAGAACGACATGTCTGGGAACATGTACACCCGAGACTGGGGACGCAAAGAGCCCGGCCTGGTTCCGCTGTCCAGTACACGGCCAGCCGGAACGCCGGCATTCGTAATCGGCAACGGCGCCCAGTATGTACTCGCACCGGGAAGCCTGATTACCAGCTGCCAGCGCGGAACGACGGTGCTGAGCGGCGCGGCTTGCCCGGTCAACGGCCTGACCTTCGATGCCTCAGGCACGCCCTATCCGTTCCAATTTGGACCGCTGGTGGGCACGACGCTGCAGATCGGGCCTGGCGGGACGGCAGGCAACTACGGCTACAACACCGCAACGGTTGCGGAACTCAAGGTTGGCGGCGAGCGCCGCACCTTCTTGACCAAGGCCAACTATGAAGTAAGTCCCAATACAACGGTGTTCGGCCAGTTCAGTTATGGCCGATTCCAAGTCGACTCGCGCGGCACCCACTTCACACGCAATGCGAATACGATCCTGATCAACCGCGATAATCCCTTTATACCGGCCTCACTGGCCGCTCAGATGGACGCGGGCAGCATCAATCAGATCCGCATGAACCGACTGAACGATGACTTCGGTTCAGCCGACCCGCACAATGAAAACAAATTCACCGAATTCGCAGGCGGGGCGCGCGGCACTGTTTTCAGCGACTGGAAATGGGACGCCTCTTTCGTAACCGGCCGGTCGAAATTTCGCTATGACATCGGAGGTTTGGCAATACTGCCCAACTATTACGCGGCTCTGTATGCGGTCAAGGACACCTCCGGGAATATCGTCTGTGGGCCGATGGCGACCAATCCCAACCGCACCCAGTTAAATGCATTGCAGCTCGCCGCCCTGCAGTCGGGATGCGTGCCGTTCAATCCGTTCGGGCCCAAGTCAATGTCCGTCGCTGCCTGGAAATACACCACGCCGCGGATGTTCCAGTTCACCGACTACGCGCGCGACTCCGCCTCGGCTAACATAGCCGGAGAACCCTTCTCAACTTCCGCTGGTCCGGTCTCGATCGCGGCTGGGGCTGAATGGCGCCGCGATGACGTCAAGGTCACCGTGCCCGCGGACATAGAGGCGCTTTCCATCGCCCAGGCATGGTCAGCGGTGAACCCGCGGTCGGGCTCAGGCCAGATTACGGTCAGCGAGGGCTATATCGAGGCGGGCGTTCCGATAGTGCGCGATTTGCCGCTCATGAAAGCAATGGATCTGAACGGCGCGATACGTGTGACGAACTATTCGACGTCCGGCACCGTCTCGACCTGGAAGGTCGGCGGAACATGGGAGCCTTCGGACTCGCTGCGCTTCCGGATTACCCGGTCGCACGACATCCGTGCGCCGAACGTGCCCGAGCTATTCGTCAAGGGCAACGATAGCTTCGGCCTGCGCGCTAACCCCAAGACGGGCGTATCGGCACAGCTCAACGGCGCCTCGCTTAACAATCCGGCTCTGCAGCCGGAAGAAGCGGAAACCTTTACCGTGGGTGCCATCATCCAGCCAACCTGGAAGCCGCTCCAAGGCTTCAGAGCATCGATCGACTACTACAACATCCAAATCAACAATGTGATCTCGGCCCTGAGTTTCACCGAGGTGCTAGATCGCTACTATATGCAGGGCGACACCTCGGTCGCCCAGTACATCTCGTTCGATAATTCAGCGATCGGGTTCTCCCGAGTCGACTCTCCGCTGTTAAACCTCAACAAGCAGAAGACTGACGGCGTAGACATCGAACTGGCCTATCGGGCACCGCAGGATCTCGTCGTTCCGGGCAGAGTGTCGGTGAGTGCTCTTGGAACCTGGCTAGACGATTTGGAGACTTTCGATGCCAAGGGGGTTGGCCTCGGCGACCTCGCCGGTGCCATCCCGGAATGGCGCTGGACTGTCAACCTGACCCACGACCTTGGCCGCCTATCGACCAATCTCCAGGTAAGAACCACATCGGTATTCAAATATTTGATTACCCGCGTCGGCCCGGATGATCCGAGCTACAATCCGTCAGCCGCCAACAGCATTAACCGCAACCAGTTTCCGGCCATGGCCTATACGAGCCTGTCAGCGCGCTATGCCATCATCAATACGCCAGAGCGGCGGCTTGAAGCCTATGGCGTGATCGACAACCTGTTCGACCTGGATCCTCCAGCGGGGATCTGGGCGGTGCTGAGTGGGCTGGGGACTGGCGGCTCGGGGGGCTACAACCCCTATGACGGCATCGGCCGTTATTTCAAGGTTGGCATCCGGTTCCAGTACTGATCGCCCATCCGGGACCTGAACTCTGTCTATACAACTACTCGGCCATTATTAAATTGAGCGTGATTTAATGTGATAAGCGCGGACAGATATTCTACCTCTCGGTGAGGCGCTTTGGCCACTGCGGAACTGACAAATTAAGGCGAAGAAGCTGATAGCGCCGCCTCGCTACCCCTGAGTTCAATCCTTGACGATTGAGCCCGGAGAAATGTTAGCGTTGGCCTTACAGCACCGGCGCAAGGGGGTATCCAGAAATGCGGGCGTTAGACTGCCCGCATCGATCGGATCAATAGCCGTAGCGAACGATCGGCTTGCCCGCGTCAGGTTGACCGCGTTTATCGACGACGATCTGGCCGCCTTTGATGACGACGACCGGGTTCAAGAAATACCAAAAGCCATCGTATGGGTTACCGCCAAGCACAAGAATATCGGCCAGCTTGCCTACATCTAGGCTGCCTAAGTCGTTGCCCTTGTTGAGAAACTTGGCGGAATTGGGCCCCAGGATTTCGACGAGGTCCGGCACGGAGAAGACTAAGCTGAGCGTCTTCAGTTCATGGGCGAGGGCTGCCGGGGCAAAGAAGGTTGTGTCGGTGGCATAGGCGATCGAAACGCCGTTGTCGTGCAGGGTGCGAAGGTTGACGGGCATATATCCGGCTTCCTGCCCCACACCCTGGCTGTCGACGATCCCTTCCGGCCAAGGCTTTCCATCGCGGAACTTGGGTTTGTTATCTTTGGAGAACACATCGAAATTGGGCGAGCCGAAACCGGTGATCGACGCCACCATCGCGCCCGCAGCGGCCACTTCCTTCGCCTGGCCCGCGGATACGAAATTGATGTTCACCGAATGGATCAGCTTCTTGGCGCCCATATGTACCGCGCCGGTTAGAGACTGATCGCTCACGGCATGCACCTGGAAATCCACCCCGAGCTTTGCAGCCTCGGTGATCCCGGCGGTCAGGTTCTTGGTTTCCTGAACGGTGGGATTAAAGGGCCAGACCATTTCCGGATAGTGGACTTCGGCGATGGAGTCGGCACCGTCGGCGACCACCTTACGCACCGCTTCTCGCACCGCCGCCTCGTCCTTTAGACGGAAGGTCGGCACCTGGCCGGAGGCGACAATCCGCGGCCCCTTTATCTGACCGCTTTCTATCTTACGTTTCAGGTCTAGGATTCCAGCATTGTCGTCGCCGCCGGATTGGACGGTCGTGACACCGGACTCGAGCAACTCGCGCATCCGGTCGGCCGCGTTCTTGGCCATAAAGTCCGCCACCGCCTCTGGCCCGCGCCCCTGGATCAGGTGGCGGTGTGTGTCGATATAGCCGGCGATGAGCGTCATGCCGTCGCCCTTTACGACCGTCATGCCCTTCGCGGGCTTGGAGGGCCCAGGGGTCACAGCGGCAATCCGGCCATCCTTCACCTCGAGCGAGCCGCGCTCGATCACTTGCCCGGGCCCGACGATGATACGCGCATCGGTGATGATCAGGTTCTGCGCGTGGGCCTGGCCCACCACTAGGGCCCCTAGCGTCACGGCGGCAGCGAGGCACGTCATTGGCGTCTTCATAAGATCTCCCTAAATTCTGGCAGCTAGGCTCATGATTTTGGCCTTAGGCCGCCGGGACTTTCTTCCGGTAGTCGATAATCGCCCGGCGCGTGGTTCCCATGGGATCATCCACGGTCGAGATGGTGTCCTCGGTTGTGACCACCAAGGTCGGCCTCGTTTGCAGGTCGAACGCCTTCCAGGCCGGGAGGCCCTTGCCGTTGGGGTTACCGGTCTTGGCGAAGTTGGCCCAATAGGTACTGATTTTGTCCGCCAAAGCCTGTTTCTGCGCCGTCACCGGGCCGATGATTGGCTCAGACGCGGCCAGGCTATCGAAGCAATAGGGGATTTCAGAGGTGTGGGGCGCGTGCAGCCTGCCACCGCGGACGGTGGTGTGGTGGCTGAAATAGAAGAAATAGTCGGGCGCGCCACCTGCTGCCGCTTGGGCTGCCTTGCTTTCGGCCTGCGCGACGACGCCATCGGTAAAGGTCCATTGGCTGATGAGCAGCTGCACCAGGTAGACATTGTCCTTGCCGGGATAAACCTGCCGGAACACCCCGAGAAGGCCCGTCGCGTCGGCATCTGCCAGGCGCGTTGTTGTCTTCACCCGGGTCAGAAGTTCGGCATCGTCGATTGGATCGACCGGCGCGCCCCAAGAGGCGCTCTCTGTCTCAACCGTACTCGAAATCATGGGAACGTCACGCGAGAATGCGGAGGCGGTGGGCGAGAACACATTGGCGGGGAGCACCATCCCATCGACCACAGGTCCACTTCCGCCCGAGCCGCGATTGGCGGCGGCCGCATCGACGATGTTCTTCCACGGCAGGGCCTGTAATTCGGCCAACGTCTTGACGTTCAGCGCGTCGACCAAGCGTTTTGCGTTGGCGGCCGCCTGCGCCTTGACGCCGCTACGAACGGCGGCACCGCTCTGGGCCGCAACACGGTGGAAAAGCCCCTTAGCGGCCGGCATTCCCATCAAGGTTGATACTTTTCCGCCGCCGCCGGACTGGCCGAAAATCATCACGCGCGAGGGATCGCCTCCGAAGGCGGCGATATTGTCGCGGACCCACTGCAGGGCGGCAACGCAATCGAGCATGCCCACGTTGCCAGAGGCCGCGTAGGCCTCGCCGAACAGGTCACCCAGATACAGGAAACCGAAATGGTTCAGGCGGTGGGTGACAGAAACCAGGACCACGTCCTGCTTCCTCGCTAAGTTGACACCATCGTAGCTGCTGGCATTGCCAGACCCGGCCGAGAAGCCACCACCGTGGAACCAGACCATGACGGCGCGTTTTCCAGAGCGGGCCCCAACGGCGGGCGTGTAAACGTTGAGCTTGAGGCAATCCTCGCCAAGGGGGCCTTGCTGCACCATCTGGGTCTCTTCCAGCATCGGTGTGGTGACGGGTGTTGTCTGCGGCGGAACCGGCCCATAGGCAAGGGCGTCACGCACGCCGCGCCACGGCGTCACCGGCTTAGGCGGCAGCCAACGGTTCGCACCGCTCGTGTCCGCTCCGTAAGGAACGCCGAGGAAAACCTTGATTCCGTCCCGGTCTTGTCCGCGAATTTGACCCGCGGCCGTCTGGGCGATTGGGGCGGGGCTCGCCGCATAGGCTTTGCCTAACAGCCCGAGGGCACCGACAGCCGCTCCAGCGCCGCTGAGAAGCGCGCGACGATCGACCGCCACATTCGCATCGCTGACCTGTTTCATGAATTTTCCTAATGATTGTGGAACGAAATCGAACCACGATTGTCAGTGAAATCTGGAAAAAAGAGCGCCCCGGTTTGCCTCGTCGGCTGACCTCAGCGAGCGGCCGCGCGAGTCACACGGGTCGCCAGCGGTGCTGCCGATCCGTCGTCACGCAGAATCTGGATGTCGATCGCCTCGGGACCAA